>JACNIV010000090.1 GCA_014382915.1 Candidatus Cloacimonadota bacterium
ACAATTCCAATTCTAAGATGTTCCATGTGAATTTTCCTTTATGAGTTGAAAAAAGATTATCAAGAAGAGTATACATCAATTTTTTTCGAACAGTCTGAATTCATCAAGTTTTTGATAATACCTTTCTACCAATACGTAAGATAAGGGGACGGAATAAAGCAGTCCCAAACCTGCTAAAGAAGCACCCAATACGTTTATGCCGGCAATTCGCAAAACCAGGAAGAACTGCTGCCAGCGTGTTTCCATGCTGGCTTTGTAACAAAGCGCAACTGCCTGAAAAGCATTCACGTTTTTCCTGGCTATCAAAATGGGAGACGGCAACATTATGGTAATCCAATACAATACCAGAATAAACCTCACCGGATGCAGGATGGGATCGATGGAAATTCCCAGTAAAAAGCCTGCGCAAAGCACCTTTAGAATAAAAAAGAAAAGAATATAAATCAATGTGAGCAGAAAATATTTCGGATAATTTTTCAAACCTTTAAAATAAGCTTTCACAGAAAACGGATTTTCCATGAATTTCTCTTTCATGCCAAATGGTATAAGTGCAAACGGAATTATTACCAGGAAAATTAAATTGGAAAGCAGATAATGATCGATATTGACAGCTTCTGCCAGAATTTTACCAAAGATGGCTTCCAGCGCAATGAGCAGATACGATGTAAGAATAATAAAAATGGCAAAAGGATAGAATTTTGATTTTACCTTCTTGAACTGGTCCCAGACCTCTTTATAGTTCTGTCTGGCAGAAAGAGGACCGGATAATGCCCCGGTCGGTTCACCACATTTATCACAGAATATCTGGTGTTCATCTAATTTATTATTACATATTCTTTCTACTGTCCTGCCGTTTTGTGTTTTTTCCTTAATTTTTCCTCTGCACTTCATATTATCCTTCTATTATAATAATTTTGCAGGATTAAAATCAGAGTTCTCTTCTTTTTGTCAATCGTAAAGTTCTTTACAATTTTATTGGTGATTTTTATTTGAATTTGCTGTATTTGAATTTTCTGGAGGACAAAATGTATAGATTGAACGTAACGTCCCAGTTCTCTTCTGCCCATAAACTGGTGGATTATGAAGGATTGTGTAAAAACCTGCACGGACATAACTGGAAAGTTCGTGTTTGTATAGAATGCGAAAAGACAGACAAGATAGGAATGACGATCGATTTTGGAATTGTAAAGAAACATATGAATGAACTTATCGAGATATTGGATCATAGCTATTTGAACGAGCTTCCATATTTTAAAGAGCAGAATCCAACATCTGAGAATATTGCACATTTATTCTATAAAGAAATGAATAAAAAGATCAAGGTTGATGGCTGCCGTGTAATCGAAGTTGAAGTGTGGGAATCGGACAGATCTTCCATGGTATATTTTGAATAGAAATTAATTAGTATGATGAGAATTGTTGAATCAAAATTCATAAAGAGCGTAGTAAAGCCAACTGATTATCCTGCTTCTCCTTATGCCGATATTGCTTTTGTGGGAAAATCGAATGTAGGAAAATCATCGTTGATAAACACCATTTTAAATAGGAAAGCAATTGCCAAGGTTAGTAGAATACCCGGCAAAACACGGCTTATCAATTTTTTTGAAATTCGCTTCAAAACAGAAGAAAAGGAAGATGGGTTTGTAAATTTTGTAGACCTGCCAGGCTACGGTTATGCCAAAGTAAGTAAAACTGAAAGAGTATCTTGGGATAAAATGATACAGAACTATTTTAAAAAACGTTTGAACTTGAAAGGTGTGATACTATTAGTGGATATTCGCCACAGTGCTGATCCCAAAGATATTGTGATGTTGAAAATGCTGCGAGATGAAGGTATCCCGTTTGCTGTGGTTGCTACAAAATCCGATAAAATTGCAAAATCAAAACTTCCTGTCTACTTAGAAAAACTTTCTGCAGGACTGGAAGTAAATAATAAAAGTATATACTCATTTTCATCCCTCAAGAAAACAGGTATAGAAGACATATTGAACTGGATAAATAATCAGATATTGTGATTTTTGTTTGACATTCTTTTATATTTATTTTTTTTCAAAGAAGATTGTTAAGGAAATTATAAGGAATTTATAATGTTAGATAAAATAAAATCTCCAAAAGATGTTAGAAAGCTTTCCGTAGCTGAGCTCAAACAATTAGCTGAAGTGGTTCGCAAAAGAATCATAGAAGTTACAGCAAAAAATGGCGGACATGTTGCCCCCAGTCTGGGTGCTACCGATCTCGCGATAGCTCTCCTTAAAATATTCGATCCACTGCAAGACCGGATAGTGTGGGATGTGGGGCATCAATCTTATGCTTACAAAATACTAACCGAGAGGAACGACCGATTCGATACACTTCGCCAGCTCAACGGCATCAGCGGATTCAATAATATCTTTGAAAGTGAGTATGATGCTTTTGGGGTGGGACATGCCAGTACATCCATTTCTGCGGCATTGGGCATAACGGTGGCCAAAGAATTGAAACAAGCAAAGGGAAGAACAATTGCTATAATTGGAGATGGAGCTCTCACGGGAGGAATGTCATTCGAAGCATTGAACCATGCCGGACACCTGCAGAAAGATATGATTGTTATCCTGAACGATAACAATATGTCTATTTCAAAAAACGTTGGAGCTCTGCAGGCTTATCTTGCTAATATCCTTGTGAGCCGGTCATACAACGTACTGAAAAATACCATCTGGGATTTTGTACAACACATGCCCAACCGCATTCGCAGACGTATGATATTAAGCGCCAGGAAAATCGAAGAGAACATTATCAATTCGCTTGCTCCCAATATAATTTTTGAAGACCTCGGCTTTAGATATGTTGGTCCCATCGACGGTCATAATATTGCACGTATGGTTCGTCTCTTTAACAAAGTTATTAAAAATATGACCGGCCCGGTTTTTGTTCATGTTGTTACAAAAAAAGGTAAGGGATATGAACACGCAGAAGAAGATTCTCCCCGTTTCCACGGTTTAGGACCTTATGAAATTGAATCGGGAAAATGTGTAGGAGAGAAAACAGCTTCTTATTCCAAAATTTTTGGTGACACTCTATGTGAAATTGCCAAAAAAAATAAAAATGTTGTTGCCATTACTGCAGCTATGACCGACGGAACCGGATTAAACGGTTTCGCTGAAAAATTCCCGGAAAGGTTTTTTGATGTTGGAATTGCAGAGCAGCATGCTGTTACTTTTGCCGGAGGTCTGGCAGTTCAGGGCTTAAAACCCTTTGTAGCTATCTATTCCACTTTCCTGCAACGAGCACTAGACCAGGTGATTCATGATATTGCTTTGCAAAAACTACCGGTTGTATTCTGCCTGGACAGGGCAGGTCTGGTAGGTGAAGATGGTGCTACCCATCATGGTGCTTTTGATCTTTCCTACTTGAATTTGATACCCAACCTGATCATTATGGCTCCTGCCGATGCAGACGAATTCAAGGCAATGATGCAATTTGCTGCAACTTATAAAGACGGACCTATTGCTATTCGTTATCCGCGTGGTTCTGCAAGATTATGTGAAAAAGAAACTGCTCCTCTCGAAATCGGCAAATATGATGTTTGGGAAAAAGGGAAAGACATAGCCATTCTGGGAATAGGAAAAGCCTTTGAAGATGCAAAAGAAATTTTCGAAAAGATCAAGCAGGATTTTCCAAAACTAACACCCTATCTTATCAATCCCCGCTTTATGAAACCTGTGGACAATATACTTCTGGATGAACTGGAGAAAAAAGTAAAAATGATCTTTACTCTCGAAGATAACAGCCTTATCGGTGGCTTTGGTGATGTTATGAAAAGACGTTTCGTTAATACACAAGTGGAAGTCCATTCCTTTGGCATTCCGGATAGGTTCGTTCCTCATGGCAGCACAAACGAATTGAAAGATCTCATCGAGGTAAGCACCGACCAGATCTATAAAAAAATAAAAGATCTTCTGAAATAGATCATGGAATATAAAGGCGATACCATCTCGGCTATTTCCACACCTGCGGGAGTTGGCGGGATTTCAGTTCTTCGTGTGAGTGGTACTAAAGCAATTGAAGTTGTTGATAGAATTTTCCACAGCAAAAAATCACTAAAAGATATTCCTTCCCACAAAGCTGCTTTTGGTAGAATTACTGATGATGAACAGCTTATAGACGAAGTTGTAGTAACTGTTTTCAAAGCACCTCATAGTTATACAGGTGAAGATGTGGTAGAGGTTTCCTGTCATGGCAGCACATTCATTGCAAACCGTATTTTGGAAATTCTTCTACGTAAGACCCGCCTGGCTGATCCCGGTGAATTTACCCAGAGAGCTTTCCTGAATGACCGTATTGGACTAACCCAGGCTGAAGCTGTGGGTGATCTTATAAATGCCAAAACAAGAATATCTCACCTGGCTGCACTTCAGCAATATGAAGGAAGTTTGCGTCACAGAATTGATAAATTGCTCGATAGAATAACCGAATACCGTACACTCCTGGAGTTGGAAATAGATTTCCCGGAACAGGGATTAGAAGAGCTGGATAAAAAGAATTTAGCAGAAAAGCTGAATACTCTTTTACAGGAACTGGAACAACTGGCAAAGACAGGAAATGAAGGAATGATCTTGAAAGACGGACTGAAAGTTAGCCTGGTAGGAGCACCTAATGTGGGAAAATCCAGCATTTTCAATGCTTTCCTGAAAACGGAAAGAGCCATCGTTACCCCCCATCCCGGTACTACGCGTGACTATCTGGAAGAAGCTATCTCATTGAACGGTTATCTGATCAGGTTCTTTGATACTGCCGGCATCAGAGATACTTCCGATGATATTGAAAAGATCGGGGTCCAGCGGTCTTACGAAATAATTAAAGAATCTCATAAAGTATTGTTTATTATCGATGGAAAAGAAAACCTGAAAGAATATAAAAAACTTGAAAAATTAGTAGAACCGGAAAGAATAATAAAAGTTCTGAATAAAGTTGATATTCTGAATAAGAAAGATATCAAAGCCTTTGAAAAAAATGATTATATCTCCTGCTCAACGATCCAGAAAAACGGATTACAAAAATTGAAGGAAGTACTTTTACGCGATATCGAGATATCTGAAGATGAGCTACAATTCGGCATCCTGACCAACACTCGCCAGATAGCTTCTGTGAAACGGGCTGCTGAATCAATTAAAAAAGCGTTAAGTTCCCTTCACAACGAAATGGGATTGGAATTCACAGCTTTCGACCTGAAAGAAGCCAGCACTGCATTAGAAGAAATAACAGGCAAAATAACTACCGACGATATTCTGAACCGGATCTTTGAGAATTTCTGCATCGGAAAGTAAAATTCCAGAATAAATTATTCAAAAAGTTTAACTATTTAGACAGTAGAGTGTAAAAATAGTTTGACTATTATTACAGTAGATATTTTTTTGTTTTTGGAGATTATATGAAATATTATCCCAGAACAATAGAAAAAAAACTGAAAGATGCTCTTACTCGCAAAGAAGCGATTTTCCTTTTAGGTGCACGT
>JACNIV010000091.1 GCA_014382915.1 Candidatus Cloacimonadota bacterium
GGATAGTACGCAACAAAAATAATAGCATACAGTGTATAGTTGAATACAAAGACGCTACCGACCAGGAAAAGCAAATAATGGAGATAAATACAGGGATTTACTGTTTCGATGCTCAAAGCTTGTTTTTAGCGCTTGAAAAGGTAACAAACAACAATAAGCAGAAAGAATATTATCTCACAGATACTCTTGAGATATTAAATGAAGAAAAAAAATTAGTTACTTCGGTTATTCTGGAAGATATGATCGAAGCTTCGGGAGTTAATTCCCAAAAGCAGTTATCCAACCTGGAAAATGAATTTTACAGAAGGCAGGATCATTTCGAAAATTAGGAGAAAATATGAGTGATATCCTTTATTCACCCTGGCGGTTGAAATATGTTATTTCCAAAAAAGGAAAAGAATGCATTTTTTGCCTTAAACCTGACCGGGAGAAAGATGAAAAACACCTGATACTTTACAGGAGTAAATTAAGTTTTGTTATTATCAATACATATCCTTACAACAATGGACATCTAATGGTTGTTCCCAATCGACATGCAGCTCAGTTAACAGATCTTTCAAATGAGGAAATGAACGACCTGTTTAAAACTGTTCAACTTTGCGAGAAGGTTATAAATACAGTATATTCTCCAGAGGGTATAAACGTGGGAATAAATATTGGTAAAGCTGCAGGTGCAGGAATAGATGAGCATTTACATGTTCACATTGTTCCACGCTGGCTTGGAGATGCAAGTTTTATTACTTCAACAGCAGGTACTCGAGTAATTCCTGAATCCTTTGACAGGGCTTATAAGCTCTTAAAAGAACAGTTTGACAATGAGAAAGACGAAAAATAATTTGTCCCCCGCTGAGAAAAGAGCATCAATAGTAATTATTTCGTTAGTTTGTTTAATTATTATAATTGCATTCTTTCTGATCTTTAAAAAAAAAGAAAATAAAATAACAGAAGATAAAATCCCGGTAACATCTTTGAAACTTACCATATTAAACGGATGCGGTTTTGACGGAGCAGCCAAAGATGTTAAGGAATTTCTTATAAATAAAGATGTCCGGAATCTGGATATAATCGCCTGGAAAAATGTGGAAAGGAATATGTTCATTTACGATAAGACTATAATTGTCGTGAAAAAGAATGATCAAAAAAAATTAGAATATTTAATGAAAATTACTGGTATCGATAGAAGAATATATGCATTAGATGCAAATACAATTGAAGATATGCAGATTATTCTGGGCAATGATTATAATAAATACTTTAAATAAATAGGAGCAATAAATTTGGATCATAAAGAAAGTGTAGAAAAAATAATCGAATGGGCTGCCGATAAAAAAGCTGAAGATATAATTCATCTCGATGTAAAAGGTAAAACCGATTTCACCGACTCAATTATTATTTGCAATGGAACAGCTGAACTACATGTTAGGGCAATTGCGGACCATATTCTGCAAAAAGCAAAAGAAAACAGCATCCAGTCATTATCTGTGGAAGGAATGAACACAGCCTCCTGGATACTCATTGATCTGGCAGATATTATTATTCATATTTTTAATATTGAAAAAAGGAACTATTATAAAATTGAGGATATATATAAAATAGCACCTAAAGCAAGAGGGAAAATAGAACCCACTCATGATTAAGAAAAAAATTTTCCAAGATATTAAGAAAACTTTAAAAAAGCTCAACTATAAATTCGTTGAGAATTTTACAGTGGAAGTTCCCAATAATGTTGAGCATGGCGATTTTTCTACAAACGTAGCCCTTCTAAACGCAAAGAAGAATAAACTTAAACCACGTGAAATGGCAGAAAATATTATTGAAGTGTTTTCCAGAAAAAAAGACTATGAGTCAGCCGAAGTTGCTGGACCTGGTTTTATTAATTTCCGTCTGTCAAACAGTCTTTACCATAAAGCTCTGGTTGATATTGTTAAAAACAAAAAAAAATACGGCTCTTCAAATTACGGTAAAAGAAAAAAGGTCCTTTTAGAGTTCATCAGTGCCAACCCTACCGGACCTCTCAATGTAGTCAACGCACGGGCAGGTGTTTATGGTGATACGCTTTACAGAATAATGAACTATGTGGGTTTTAAGGCATTCCGTGAGTTTTATGTTAACGATGCCGGTAACCAAGTAGACATTCTGGCAGAATCCTTGGAATTACGCTACAGGGAATTACATGGTGAACATCTTCATGAGTTTCCTTCTGAAGCATATCACGGTGAATATGTTAAAGAACTGGCTATCAAGTTGAATGCGATTGATGGTTCTAAACTATTTCATATTGCAGAAAAAGACCGATTCGAGCGCATGAGGGATTTTGCCCTGGAAGAAATCCATATCATGCAGGTTAACAGTCTGGATAAATTTGGTGTTAAATTTGATAACTGGATGTCTGAAAGGAAATTAAGACAGGAAGGGATTCTGGAAGAAGCTCTCAGTTATCTTGCCGAAGCACACTGTACCTATGAAAAAGATGAAGCTATCTGGTTTTCTTCCTCTCAGTTCGGAGACGAAAAGGATAGAGTACTTATTAAAACAGATGGTAATCCCACTTATCTTGTTCCCGATATTGCTTACCACCTTACAAAGTATCAAAGAGGTTTTGATATTATTATCGATGTATTAGGACCTGACCATCACGGGCATGTCTCCAAATTGAAAGCTGCCATTGAAGCTTTAAAACTGGATGTAAATAAACTTGAAGTTGTTTATTTGCAGCACATCAATCTCCTGGAAGAAGGTGAGATCGTTAAAATGTCCAAACGTGCTGGTTTAATCGTTACCATGGACGACCTCATCAAAGAAGTTGGTAGAGATGCAGCACGTTATTTCTTCCTGAATCGAAAACCCAGTGCACATCTCGATTTCGATCTGGATCTGGCAAAAAAGAAATCCAGCGAAAACCCGGTTTATTACTGCCAGTATGCACATGCCAGAATTAACAGTATCCTGAAAAAAGCGAAAAAAGCTAAATTTGATCTCAAGACTTTCGATGTAAAATTCTTGAAAAAACTAAAACAGGAAGATGAAATAAATATTATTAAAAAAATGCTCGAACTTCCATCTATCCTGATAGCAAGTGCAGAACACCGCGAACCGCACAGATTAGCAATCTATGTTCACGAACTGGCTGGAATGTTCCATAAATATTATGCAAAATTCAAAGTTATCGATGAAGCTAATGTAGAACTCAGCTTAAGCAGGTTATATCTGATCTCCGTTGTTAAAAATGTCATTGATATTTCACTTTGTTTGATGGGAATTTCCGCACCTGAAAAAATGTAGTAAGATAACCATTTCTTGTTTTATGGAAAAATTATTAATTCTTTCTGATACTCACAGGAACCAGAAACTCCTAAGACAAGCTGTTACAAATGAAAGCGGATTAACTCACATATTCCATCTGGGTGATAACTACGAAGATATGGATGAAAATCCTGACCTTCTGGAAAACAAAAAATTAAATAAAGTCCCCGGTATCTTCCATGCTGGTTACATCGATGGTTCCATTCCTGCCATTCAAGAAATATCTCTCACAGGATGGAATTTCCTGCTGGTGCATAATGTGAACGATTTGAAAAAAATCTCAACCCATATAGATTTCGTGCTTTTCGGTCATACTCATAATTGGTCTTACGATATAAAAAATAAAATCCATTTTTTGAATCCTGGGCACTTGAAAAGTAAAAAAGATAGAAAAAGAAAAGCTACTTATATTGTAATGGACATTTCGGATAAAGTAGTACAAATTTACTTTAAGGGAATAAACGGAAAAGTAATCAATTCTGAAATAGTTGAAAAATAAATGTAACATAATTAGTTAGTTAGTATTAATTTTTTGGAGGAAATGTGAAAATAGAAGAGATCAATAAAAAAGTTATGGAAAAAAGCCAGGTTATCGACAGGATAAAAGAGGAAGCCGGTAAGGTTATCGTGGGACAGGAATACATGATCAAACGTATGCTGGTTGGTCTTTTAGCAGATGGGCACATCCTGTTGGAAGGGGTGCCTGGTTTGGCTAAAACCTTAGCTGTAAGCACAATGGCAAGTACAATTAATGCCACTTTCAAGCGTATCCAGTTTACACCCGACCTACTTCCTGCCGATCTGGTGGGAACCCTTGTCTATAATCAGAAGACCACCGAGTTCGTTCCCAAAAAAGGTCCTCTTTTTGCTAATTTTATTTTAGCAGATGAGATCAACAGGGCACCGGCAAAAGTACAGTCGGCTTTACTGGAATCCATGCAGGAAAGACAGATAACCATTGGTGACACAACCTATCCTCTTCCCACTCCATTCCTGGTGATGGCTACCCAGAATCCCATTGAACAGGAAGGAACATATCCCCTGCCGGAAGCTCAAGTAGATCGTTTTATGCTCAAATTACTAATTAATTATCCTTCCCGCGATGAGGAATACAATATTATGGAACGTATGGTAGCTAAAGCAGAAATTCCCGTTAAAGCAGTTGTTAAACCAAAAGATATAATCGAAATGAGAAAATTGATCAATGACATCTACATGGAAAATAAAATAAAAGATTACATCCTGGATCTTGTTTTTGCCACTCGTGAACCTGACAAATTCAAAAATTTACATGAACTTTCCAACCTCATAGAATGCGGAGCTTCTCCCCGTGCTTCCATTTACCTGGCGCAAGCAGCTAAAGCACATGCTTTCCTGGAGCATCGCGGATATGTTACTCCCGACGATATCAAAGCTATCGGTAAAGATGTATTGCGTCACCGTATAATCTTAACCTATGAAGCCGAAGCCGAACAGATAACCCAGGAAGATATTGTAAGTAAGCTTTTTGATGAAATCGAAGTACCGTAAACCTTCTAAACCAGAATCTCGAGTCGTTGTCGCAAGCTCCTTACGACTCGAAAATAGTTTCGTGGATAAAAAATGGAAACATCGGAAATAATTAAAAGAATAAGGAAGATAGAAATTACTACCAGGAATCTGGTTTCAGAACTTTTTTCCGGTGAATACCACAGTCTGTTCAAAGGTCAGGGACTGGAATTTTCGGAAGTTCGGGAATACCAGGAAGGCGATAGTTTTCGTCAGATCGATTGGAATGTTACAGCCCGGCATGGCTATCCCTACATCAAGAAATTTGAGGAAACCCGGGAATTGAACGTAATGTTCCTGGTTGACAGCAGTGCTTCTACGCTATTCGGAACCAGGAATTACCTAAAATCGGAATTCATTACAGAGGTCACAGCAGTACTATCGTTCTCTGCTCTTTCCAATAATGATAAAGTAGGTTTGCTGCTTTTTACCGATGAAGTGGAAAAGTATATTCCGCCACGTAAAGGTAAGAAATCAGCGCTCCGCATCTTACGGGACATTCTCTATTTCGAACCCCAAAATGTGAAAACCGATATCAATAAAGCTGCAGAATACATCTACCGTTTAATCAAGAAACGAAGCATTATTTTTATTATTTCCGATTTTCTGGATAAAGATTATGAAAACAGCTTGCA
>JACNIV010000092.1 GCA_014382915.1 Candidatus Cloacimonadota bacterium
TTTATTTTCAGAAGAAATAACTTTTGAAGAGAAATTCAATGCTGGCAACAAAGAAATTGCAAGTGTCTTTATGAACGATAAATATATTGCGATCAGCCCCCTCATTTCTCCCAGGATTTGTTTAGGAATACTAAAAGCGAAAAAGCTGAGTGATGATCGATATTTTGAATCGATTTTTTATGTTCATGCCTTCGACACTTTCAGCGTTTTCAAAGTTTATGGAGTTGCTTACCGAGCTAATGCGTTCATATCTGATAATACAAGGTCTGGTGTATATTTATTAGCAAATGGTGGAGTTGATTATATACAATATGATACCGGATATTTTTGTTTTGCTGGTGAAAATTGTAATTCTAGAATTATTGGACGCGGATTTGTAAATATCGCTATAGGTTTTGGATATAGTTTCGATCTGAAAAATGATTCGTACTTGCGCTTGGAATGGGATTTAGGTTTGAAATGGCTTGGGAGCAACATCTATATTTCTTATGTGTGGTGAGAAAATGCAGAATATCATAGAAAATCATTTATACAAACGCTCTTTACTTTCTTATCTACTCTGGCCGATATCATTCAAATATTCTTTGATATTAAAATTACGACGACTGCTTGCTAATCAGGGATATCGAAGTAAATGCAAGATCATCAGTGTGGGGAACATCGTCAGCGGCGGCAGCGGGAAAACACCACTAACCATCTTTTTAGCAAAACACCTTACTGAGAAAGGATTCAATGTTGCTGTTTCTCATCGTGGGTACAAAGGAAAGTTTGAGCATAAAAATAAACTAATCTCAGACCACAGTGACGTTTTTGATTCTGCCAGAGATGCAGGTGATGAAGCATTCCTGCTGGCTACTAAACTGCCGGGAATTCCTGTGATAACCGGCAGAAACAGGAAAAGATCAATTCAAATTTTGGAAGAAAAATATCCGGATTTGGGATACATTATTCTGGATGATTCCTTCCAGCATCTTAAAGTTTTTCACGACCTGGATTTTGTTATATTCAACGAGATCGGTGGGATTGGTAATGGCTTTGTGCTTCCTGCAGGAATTCTGAGGGAGCCTCTTTCTGCTCTTAAATTTGCAGACTACATTGTTTTTAATGGAAAAGGAGAAATTCCCTGGCTATTATTAAAATACAATAAACCAATCCTGCGGGGTGGATATAAAGTAAACCGATTTTATGACACAGATGGAAATGATATAACACCTGTTGGTAAGATTGCTCTACTTTCCGCAATCGGTCTTCCGAGATCATTTGAGAAGACGATAAAAGAAGCTGGGCTTTTTTATGAGAAACATTACCGCTTCCCCGATCATTACGATTTTAAAGATAAAGCAATTCTGCAGAAGATAGAAACCGAATTGAAGAAAGAAAAAATAGATTATCTTCTCATTACAGAAAAGGATTTTGCTAAATTAAGATTCATAGAACATAACCTGCCATTGGTAGTTGTGGAAGTAGAATTTAAGCTTTTGAATCTTGAAGAAATGAAAATGTAGGATTCGTTTTCCAAACGAACCTTGAAATCCCGGTCTGTTCGGGAGAACAGACTCTACCTGAATAGTTCGTAAGCTTTCAGAAAATCAATTTTGACTAAATAATCAGTCTTTTCCTGCTCATACTGCAATCCACCACCCGGGAAAGTTACTTTGTTATATTGGAATTGTATAATGTCTTTGTAATGCAAATTTAAACCATAACCTTTTGTATCTCCGACTATTTCTCCCTCTCGGTCAACATATTGCCCTTTCCGAATGGAAAAGATATCTAAAAATGTATACTCTATACCTTCTCCCCAGACGCTTGGATTAAACTCATCTTTTTCACCGTATTGAGCATTATCCTGACTATAATAAATTGAAAACAGATTATTAATAAAAAACCTTACGTTTTCATTATCCAGTTCTTGTATAATGTTCAAACCAAGTGAAAACTTTCCCGAGAAGGCTGAATGCGTTCCCCAGGGAAGAGGATCGGAGTCATTGATATAAGTTATTTCCTCTTTGGATGGATTCAAATAATAGATTCCTCCGGTAATATCTAAAGTGCAAAAACCACCCAGTGCATTCATCTTATTGAATGGACTTATCCGACCAATCAACCCAATTCCCGTAGAATGAGCATCTGCTATAAAAGACAGACTATCTGGTGTCGCACCAGCACCTTGTGTAGCTAAATCGCTGTGTATTATATCATAATTAAAGCCAATTGAAAGGTCTCTATAATACTGCAGGGAACGAATGTTCTCGTTAGTAATAAAATTGGATATAAATTCTAAAGAGTTTATACCTAAAGCAAATTTTGAACAGGCATCGTAAGATTCAAAAGTTCCTATAACATTACCAAATTCATCCGTCTGTTCCTGTTCACCATAATTCATTACAGTTCCCCAACGGTTTTTAGCGCTGGGAGCAGGTAGTAGAATTCCAATCCCGTTCCAGCCATAACTTATATAGGATGATTGATGGTACATATCAAAATCAATCCAAGGTGAATCTTCTAACCAGGGATCATGAGAATAGCCATAAGCAAAACCTGTATGATAGCCAAGTTTGGCAGGATTACTCCATACGCTCAAAGGGCTGGTATTCCAGATATTAGCTGTGCCGGAATCAAGTCCCAAAGCAACATCTGTAGCAGAGGGGTTAATTAATGTGAAAATACAAGCAGATTCAGAAATACCATGCATTCCGGAAAACATTAAAATGCAAATAAGAGCCAATACAAATTTTTTCATTTTTCCTCCTGTTTACCCAACAAAGTTTTGTTACAATTTCAATACAGGTCAGAAGTTAGAATTTTCAAAGTTTAAGTCAACTTTTTTATTGGGTGTAATAGAAAGGGGTGATTCACGAATCACCCCTACATTTCTTCGCTGTTAATTCTTTTTCTTCCCAAACAAACTAAAAATCGGGACCAATGCCAGTGACGATAACATTCCCACGCTTCCAGCCTGCGGAACCATCTGTGCACCCCAGGTAAAGAACAAAATCAGGCAAATTATAAGACCGCCGATAGATGCAGTGATTGCGCCAGCTTTATTTACTTTTTTATTAAAAAGTCCCCAGATGAAAGGACCCAGGAATACAGAAGCGATGGCACCCCAGGAGATGGAAAGTATCGTTACGATAACTGCCGGTTTTTGCATCGCCAGCAGCATAGAAATAATAATAAAGAACGCACTTCCTATTCTAACCAGCTTGGTAAGAGACTTATCGGAAGCATTCTTATTAAGATAACCTTTGTAAAGATCCTTGGTAATAGATGAACTGGAAATAAGCACCAGAGAAGCCAGAGTGGACATCGAAGCAGCCAGTATAAGCAGTAGAATAACAACCGTAAGGGCAGAAGGAATCACGGTTACCAGAAGTTCCGGCATAAGAGCATCAAAAACAGGTTTGCCATTAATAAAAGCATTTGGATTTGCGGTTGGAGTTAAGAATATCCTGGATAATGCACCTGTAAAATATGCTGTTCCTGTAACGATCAACGCAAATACGGTTGATGCCCACATTCCTACTCTAACCGATCTTTTATCTTTGATCGCATAAAATTTTTGTAAGAGTTGTGGCATGGCAAAGGGTGCAATACTTGTAAGAAAAACCAACGAAAACAGGGGAATAAATCCGGAAGGTCCAATCGGAGCAGCAAGTTTGGGATTAATACTTTTAAGAGCGGTAAAAATATTCGGCAAACCACCACCTTTAGATATCGTGCAGGCAAGAAGGATAAAAACGCCGATCGTCATGATCATTCCAAAAACCACATCGATCATTGCCATAGATTTATAACCACCCAATACGAGGTAAATACCTGTGAAGATTCCCATAAAAAGCAGCACATACATATAAGGCATCTGGAAGGTTATTTCAAAAAGATAGCTGAGTCCCATAAATACTGCAGCCGTATATGGTATAAAAAATATGAATATTGCAGCCGATGTAAATATCTTCAAAAATGAACAATTATATCTGGCTTCCAATAATTCGGGCATGGTTTGAACGTGCAATCTTCCTGTTTCCTGTTTGATCTTATTGCCCAGCAGAATCCATACACCAAGCGTTCCTAAAAATGTATTTCCAATTGCGATCCACAGACCGGAAAGTCCAAAAGCCCAGCCGATCTTACCAGCAAAACCTATGAAGAGAACCGCAGAAAAATAGGCTGTGCCATAACTGAATGCTGTCATCCACGGACCAACTTTTCCACCGGCGAGCAGAAAATCACTGAAAGATTTAGTTTTACGTGAACCCAGAATGGCAACCACTATCACAAGCACAGCATAAGCAAAAACAGCAATATATCTTGCTAACATAAATACTCCTTTTTAGCCACAAAGACACGAAGGAAACCTTGTCATCCTCACAAAAGTGGGGATCTCTCTTGTATTTCTCCTTCCTAAGCTTCTACTTGGGAAGGTTGTTAATGAGAGAATCCGCGGCTTGCTTATCTCTGCAAAATTGCTTGGTTTCCAGTGCTATCATCAGTTCTTCATTGGTCGGTATTTTCAAAATCTTTACCCTGGAACCATTTCCTGTGATATCTAAAATGTCGGGTTTGAACTGATCATTTTCTTTTTCATCAAGAACAATACCAAGATAGTTCATGTCTTTACATACCAGGCTGCGGAGAATTGGCATGTTTTCACCCACACCACCCGTAAAGACCAGCACATCCAAACCGTTCATAGCGGCAGTATAAGAACCTATATATTTCTTAATTTTATAAGCATAAACTTCGTGAGCCTGGATAGCTTCCGGAATTTGTTTTTCCAAAATACTCTTTTCGATCTCACGCATATCGTTGCTGATGGTAGAAAGACCTAGGATACCGCTTCTTCTGTTTAAAATATTATTAACTTCATCCACACTCATGCCCATCTCTTTCTGCATATGGATCGGGATAGCCGGATCAATATCACCGCAACGAGTACCCATAACCAGACCTTCCAGCGGAGTAAAACCCATGGAGGTGTCGATCGATTGACCGCCCTCGATAGCTGTTATGGAAGCTCCGTTTCCAATATGACAAGTTATGATCTTCAGATCTGCAATCGGTTTATTTAAATATTCTGCAGCTTTATCTGCCACATATTTATGAGATGTACCATGGAAGCCGTATCTTCTGATCTTATATTTAGTGTAGAATATCAATGGTAACGCATAAAGATATGCCCTGGCAGGCATTGTCTGGTGGAAGGCTGTATCAAACACACCACATTGCGGAGTATCGGGCAGAAGGTGCTGCATAGCATAAATACCTTTCAGATTAGCAGGATTGTGCAACGGTGCCAGGCTGGAACATTCTTCCATAACTTTTATCACGTCATCTGTAATTTTAACGGAACCGGAATAATGTTCACCTGCATGAACCAGACGATGTCCTATCGCATCGATTTCACTAATATCTTTAATAATACCATGATCTTTGTCAGTTAAATTCTTTATAACAATCTGAATTGCATTATCGTGATTTTC
>JACNIV010000093.1 GCA_014382915.1 Candidatus Cloacimonadota bacterium
AAACAGCTTATAAATTATCTCATACCAGACAACAAAAAATTTATATTTTACTTCAATTATGCAGAACGTGTCTTTTCCAAAATAAACTCACAGATATGAAAAAAAGTATCGATAAATTGGCAGGATTAAAATTAACTGATGAAGATACAATTCTTTTTATTGCTTATAAGGGTATACATCTTGGTTCTACGGGCAGATTGGATGAAGGAATTAATCTAATAGAAGAATTCCTGCCCACAATTAAAACGAAAAATGATCCAAATTATCTCATTAAATTTGGTACACTACACAATTATTTAGCCTTTCTTTATAACATGAAAAGAATGTTGGATGAGGCATATAAGAATTATGAAATTGCCAGAAAAGTTTGGGAAAAAATTGATTACAAACGAAAATTAGCAACGGTATATAATAATATTGGAGATGTAGCTTTAACCAAGGGAGATACAAACCAGGCTTTCGATTTTTTCAGGAAAGCAAATCACATCTGCTCCCAGATCGGGGGCAAGAGAGTGAAAGTGCTTGGCAAACTCAATCAGGGAATAGCCTATATCAAGCTGGGATTTTTTGATATTGCAGAAAAATATCTTGCTGATGCTTTGGAATTGACCACAAATCTGGAAACAAACCCGTTCTACGATTCTATCATAAATAACCTGGCGATTGCCAAAAGCAAAGTTAATAATTTTAATTACTATCTGGAATTTATCAAAGAACAGGTGCCGAACCTGATAAATGATAATATTTACAAAGTCACTCCTCTTACCAAGACCTATTTCTATTATTTATATGAAATCGGCGATTACGAAAAAATTGAACGATTACTTAAACGTTTTGAAAGCATCTTGTTCGAGCATAAAGAGCATGAATTCTTTTACCAGATGACAGGTTTTATTATGCTGGCTAAAAACATGTATCCGCTGGCACTGGAAAACATTGAAAAAGCCTTCCAATACTCGATGCAGAATAAAAGCGATTATGCACAGGTTATTACTTATATCAGGTTTATAGAATATTATCTGGGGATCGGTAATATCGATAAAGCTTATGAAACCTGCAAAAAAGCTGAGATCCTGTGTGGAAAACATAATTTCAGGTATTGGGAAACTCTGCTGGATTTAAGAAAAATTAAAATCCGTCTGCTGGATGAAAATGTAAATTTAAGAATTCTTTTAAGAAAACTCTTTAATATGATAAAATATGTTCAGGGAAATCATCTTTTCCTGCTGGAGATAGAGGTATATGAATTAATAGTTCAGATCTATGCCAGCTTGAACGTAAAAACGAAAGCCCAGTTGTTCTTTAAAAGATATAAGGAAATGTTATTAAAATCCACCGAAGGTTTACCCGAGCATGACAAAGAACTTTTCCTGAGAAAAAGAAGATACTTTCTCAACAATTACATTGGTCTTAAAACAGTAAAAATAGAACCCCGTTTTACCCGGGATTCTCATAAATGGCAGGATGAACTTTATGATCTTCTTAAATTGCGGGAGATCGACCGCATAAAATTCTTTATAGATAAAACGATCAATAGACTGCTATCTCCCCATTTTTTTGCGATTGTTCTACTGGAAGAAATCGAGAATAAAAGCACTCCATTCCTTAAATTCAACATTGATCTTGAACAGCTTTATTCTACTAAGATCGTGGATAATATCAGGTTATGTCTGGATGAAAACATGGTTTTTTCAAGGAAGATCGATAACAACCATCTTCTGTTCGTACCCCTCAGGATCAAGACTTCAGCTGTTGGCTGTTTGATAATTGCCGATAATGGAGAATTATCTTTCCAGGATTCCGAGAAGGAAATTGCCCAGATACTTAAACTTCACCTTACTTCTATTCTAATGCGGATAAATGAATTTGCTACCCTGAACGAAGATATGATTTTAATGACCAAACTTATCGATATCACTCGCAAATTTTTTACTATTCTCAACCTTGATAAATTGGAACAGGAAATTGTTACTTTCACACTTGATTTTACAGGTGGAAGCAGAGGATTTCTTATTAAGAAAGACAAATACGAAAACTATGTTTACAAAGTAGCGTTGGACGATTCCAAACATCTCCTTAAAAGCTATGCTTATATCAGTAAATCTATCTTGAGTGAAGTTCAGAGAACCCGACAACCGCTTTATTTATGCAATACACTTGAAGATAATACAGAGGATGGATCCTTTGATTTGAATGTAGCTGGTTTATCTGTGTATTGTGCGCCCTTGATGTCAGATAATTACATTTATGGATATCTTTATATCGATAATTATAATAATGCAGATAATTTAATAATGATCAATCCCGAGTTCATGAAACTTCTGCTCACACAGATCGATATTGCTATTAAAAATGCACAACAGTATGAATCTCTTGTGGAAAAAAATCGCGAGATCAATTCCCTGGATAATCTGAAGAAGGATTTTATTAATGTCGTATCACATGAACTTAAAACACCGCTGGTCTCTTTAGAGGGCAATGTAAACAGGATAAGAAAATCAAAACTTTCCAGGAGCGACAAAGAAACTTTTGACAAGATAGGCCAAAGTGTTAATAAACTTCATCTTGCAATTACCGATATCTTGAATTTTAATAAATACCAGATGCTAAAAAAACTGGATAAAGAACCTGTTAACCTGAAGTCATTACTATCCGCCCTGAAGGAAGAAGCTGAGAAAATCTCTGCAGATAGACATATGATCTTCAAACTGGAAATGGAAAGAAAGCTTAAACAACCGAATTTGAACTGGGATGCATTCTATCTCCTGCTTTATTCCCTGGTGTTGAATGCCATCAGATTCACAAAAGATTTTGGTACGATCATCATTGGGGCAAGGCACTCAACCTTCCAACAGGAAGAAATAAACGGTAAAGAAAGCATTGTGGTATATATACAAGATAACGGCATTGGAATTCCTGAAAACCAGCTCCAGAAAATTTTTCAGAAATTCTACGAACTGGGAGATATTATCACTCATAAATCCGGTTCAATAGAATTCAAATCCAGTGGTCTGGGATTGGGACTTTCCACAGCCAAATTAATAACTGAACTTCATCAGGGCAAGATCTGGATAAATAGCAAGGAAAACGAAGGTACAACACTGTTTGTAGCCATACCTTATTAAAACTATAGGAAAAAAAATTAATGAAAGAATTATTCGCATCATTAAAAAAGAAAAATAATCCTCAGAAACAACAGAATTTCACAAGATTGATGACAGAAAGAGAAAGTATAATCATATACTTTTCTGCAAATTCGGAACATACTTTCGAAATTTTTTCCTACCTGGTGGGTTGGAAGAAATTATTCCGGGATATTATTTGCATAATACCGGAGTTCTCTTTTATATTCTTCAAAAGATTAAACCTGCCGGAAAATTTTACGATTATTAACCAGAAGACAGATTTAAAGCCATTCAATAATTCCGTGATCTTTAATTTTAGCCACAACAAGCAAGTAACTCGAAATCTGAAACTATCACAGAATTCCGCAATTATTGATATTGAAAATCCCTCTAATTTGCAGTTATTACCAATCCCTGATTCACCTGTTTCAGTCTTTACAAATTTCGCCAGATTCTTCAATTTTCCTGTCCAAAAAAGCTTTTTAGAAATGGAGCTTACCATAGCAGAAGAAAACATTGCCACACACCGCTTTATTCAGAACAGGTTCCCGAATTATATTCTGGATATAAATAAATCGAATACGCAAAAAGTAAATGAAGGCGTAGTGATTACACTTAAACAGAATTTTTCCGCTAATATCTATCTTACGGGTAGAACAATTCACAAAAAGAACTTCATTAACATAGAAGATATCAAATATGAAAATCTCTTCGACCTGTTCATTCTTGCCAGAGAGTGCGATCTGTTCATCACAGATAACACGGATTGGGCAAAAATATTCTCTCAACTTGATGTAAAAATGATCTGTCTTGATATTAATGAAGTGATCAAAGGTGTGAAAAGCATTGATCCTGTAGATGTATTCGAACTGAAAAACTCGATCTCTTCAATTTTGAAAAAAAATGTTAACAACGAGGTTTAGATGAGAAGATCTTTATTGTGTATGCTGCTGTTAATATTAACTGTTATGCTAATTGCTACCCCCGTTGACGATATGAAATTTGCTGTGGGATTATATACCGACGGCAATTACAAACTGGCGGAAATAGAACTTCGAAATTTTATTTCTAACAATCCGGAAAGCAATTTACTGGCAGATGCAAAATTCCTCTTGGCAAATGTTCTTCTGGTAGAGAAGAACTATGATCAAGCTTTGAAACTCTTTGACGAATTATACAGTTCCGATCCAAATCCAGCTATCCGGGCGGAAGTATTGATGGGATTGGGACAATGTAATTTTTTTGAAAATGATCTTTCAGAAAGTGAAAAATATCTCCAGGATTTTGTTAAGATCTTTCCAAGGCATCTCTTACGATGGAAAGCAGATTATTTTCTGGGAAGAATTAACCTTAAAAGGGAAAAACTCGATGAAGCTTTGCGATTTCTGGATAAAGCTGCAGCTATAAATGATGATATTTCTATAAAAATTGCTCGGCTGGAAGTATTTATAGCACACGATCAAACCCCCAAAGCTGATGAAGTTATGCAGACTTTATTAGCGGAAAGGAATGAACAGAGAAACAGGGCATTACTTATTTATCAAAACTTTAATCTTCGTAAAAAGAATTATGATAAAATTTTAAATGTCGGGTTTGATTCGATCCCTATTACATCAGAATATTACCAGGAATATTCCCTGTTATTGAGGAGAGCTTATTACTATAAGGGAGAGTATAAGGAAGCACTGAAAAGACTGGAACCTTTAACCTCTGAGAAAGCCAGTTATTTCAAGGCATTATGTTTGTACGAAACCGATAGCAGTGAAGAAGCTGGCAAGATCCTTGCAGAACTGGTTAGATCGGTCGATAAAGAGATCAGTTCAAACAGCTTTTTTTACCTGGCAAAAATGGAGCCCGATAAACAAAAATCGATTAGTATGCTGAAGGAATTTGTAAAAGATAATCCATCACATTTATTTACTCCATCTGCTTATTACCAGATAGGTTACAATTATTTCCTACTTGGTGAGTTCGCAGGAACTTTGGATAACTTCGATATTGCCCGAAGCAGGGCACATCAATCTGCAGATCCGCAATCGCATGAGATTTATAAAAACTTTCAGGAACAGATATCGTATCTTGCATCGGAAGCTAATTTCCTGATGGGAAATGAGCAG
Source organism: Candidatus Cloacimonadota bacterium (assembly GCA_014382915.1). Lineage (GTDB taxonomy): Bacteria > Cloacimonadota > Cloacimonadia > Cloacimonadales > TCS61 > JACNIV01. The sequence goes on from JACNIV010000093.1 coordinate 5,243, forward strand.
AAGGCTTCTGAAAAATATAAAGAATATATCGGTGAATACCCCAAAGGAGAATTTCTTGATGAAGCTCTGTTTAAACTTGGTTTGCTTTATTTCAGGGGTAAAGATTATACTGAAGCTTTATCTAAGTTCGACATGGTTTTGGATAATCATCCATATTCCGATAAAACAGGTATGAGCAATTACTATATTGGTGAAA
>JACNIV010000094.1 GCA_014382915.1 Candidatus Cloacimonadota bacterium
ACGGTTCTACAGTTACGTATAATGTATAATCATAAAGGAATTTTTCACCGGAAATTATTACCTTTTCAATTACCAGTTTTTCAGCGTGCGCCAGGTTATTATTTGTCTGTCGGGTTCTATTATGATCTGCGGCAACTATATTATTGTCTTTTACCAGAACAGCGCCGATCGGCACCTCATCTTCCTGAAGTGCCAACCGTGCTTGTTCCAGTGCATAACTCATCCAATATTCATTGGAATACTCTTTGTACATTCTGCTTTATTAATTACCTGCTTTTTTTATGAACTTATAGTAATCACTGTCAGTAGTCATAATAAGAGTATTTTTCTCATCGATAGTTTTTTCATAGGTTTCCAGGGTTTTCAGAAATTGATAAAATTCCGGATCACGATTGTATGCATCAGCATAAATCTTTATAGCTTTTGCATCTGCTTTACCAATGATTTCCTGGGCTGTTCTATAAGCTTCTGATTGGATCTGATCTAGTTCACGCTGCATTTTACCAAGAATTTCAGCAGAGCCGCCCTGTCCTTCCGACCTGTATTTGGCAGCGATCTTATTACGTTCGGAGATCATACGTTCATAAACTTTTATACCTACTTCTTCTACATAATTAATGCGTTTGATATTAACATCTATCAGCTCGATACCATATTCTGCTACCAGAGATTTAGAAGATTCAAAGATTTTATCAGCAATTTTACTCCTACCAAAATCAATTGGTTCTTCTTTTACACCTTCAAGGGAACTTGCTTCAAATTCTTGTGTAAATATTAATTCTCTATTTGTATTTCTCACCACTTCTATAAGAGAATTCGAGCTGATAATGTCTCTGGTAGTACCGCTGATAATGTCATCCAGCCTGCTATGGGCAAAAGTCTCATTGCGTACTGTCTGATAGAATTTCAGAGGATCAACGATCTTCCAACGAGAAAAAGTATCTATCCAGATGTATCTTTTATCGGAAGTGGGAATTTGCTTGGGATCACCATCCCACTCCAATATACGCTTTTCAAAATAGTGAACTTTCTGAATAAATGGAATTTTTATATGAAGACCGGCATTAGTAATGGCGTCTCCGATGGGATCTCCAAACTGGGTTATAATGACCTGTTGTCTTTCATCGAGAATATAAAGAGCACTCGAAATGACTATAAGAAGCGCTACTACAAAAATGATCACTGTTCTTTGCTTTTTCATTTCTTACCTCCCTGGCCTAAATCGAGAAGTGGTAACAGTCCTTTTTGTGCTTCATCTACCACATATACTTTTTCTACTTTGGGAAGTATCTTCTGCATTGTTTCAAGGTAGAGCCGTGTTTTAGTAACTGATTTGGCGAATTTGTATTGATTATACATTTGAATGAAACGTTGAGCATCCCCATTGGCACGGTTTACACGATTAATAGCATAACCTTCAGCTTCTTCGATGGTTCGTTTGGCTTTTCCTCTTGCTTCCGGAATTATCTGGTTATAATTCTGCCATGCATCATTGACGATTCTTTCCTTTTCCTGTTTGGCACTGTTAACATCATTAAATGCAGGTTTGACTCTTTCGGGTGGATTAACATTCTGCAGGTTGATAGTGTAAATTTCTATTCCTGCGCCATAATTATCAAGTTTTTGCTGAAGTTCTACTTGAATCTCATCAGCTATCTCTTTCCTGCTGAGAACAATAACCTCATCACCGCTTCTATCTCCAACAATTTGACGAGTTACAGATTCAGAAAGGTCCCGGATGGTTTCCACGATATTTCTTATCCTGAAAAGATACTTAACCGGATCTTTAATACGATATTGAACGATCCATTCTACATCTCCGATATTCAAATCACCGGTAAGCATGATAGATTCTTGATCGAAGCTGCGGGAAGAGTATTTAGATTGAACTCCTGCTTGTAATGTTCGAAATCCGAATTCTTCCTTGTAAACATGTTTCACTTTAACTTTGGTAAGTTTGTCCACTCCGAACGGGATCTTAAAATGCAGTCCTGGTTCTGTAGTATTGATATACTTTCCGAATCTCTGGATCACACCTACTTCTTCAGGATTAACAGTATATAACCCTGTAAAAATAAAAATCAAAACCGCCAGAATAATTACAATGGTTCCAAATTTACGCTTTGAAAAACTTGGTAATTTTGGTGGTTTGATCTTGATCTCTTCAAAATTAGCCATATTATCTCCTTTATTATTGGTTTTCCATAAAAAAATGAATAGTCTGCTTAATTCCTTCTTCCGGGGAATATTCCGGTTTCCAGTTCAGAACACTCCCGGCTTTTTCGATATTCAAACAACTTTTTCTTATATCGCCCGCACGGGCGTTACCTCTTATGGGATCGATATTAACGTTCATTTGTCTCGAAATCTCCCGATATAATTTACCTGTAGTCATTTCTAATCCGGTGCCGATATTAAATGCTTCCAGATTTCCTTTTTCCAGTGCAATTACATTTGCACGTACCACATCTATTACGAAAACATAATCACGCACCATACCGTCAAGTTCTTCCGGGAAAGCATACAGATGGGAAGTTCTATTATCACGGAAATTTGTAATGAAAATGGAAACTACTCCTGCCTCTCCATGAGGAATCTGACGGGGACCGTAAACATTGGCATACCGCAGCACTGTGTAATTTAAACCATATTGATGATGATAAAAATACAGGTATTTCTCAGCTATAAATTTATTGATAGCGTATGGAGAAAGAGGTTTGGGATCATATCTTTCAGTAGTGGGATATTCTTCCGCTTCACCATAAATTGCACCACCCGAAGAGATGAATATTACCTTTTTCACTTTGTATTTAACGCAGTTCTGCAGGATATTCAAAAAACCTTTTACGTTCACATCCGCATCAAATTCCGGATCTTTCACCGATACCGGAACACTTATCTGCGCTGCATGATGATTGACGATGTCAGGATTCTCAACTTCAAAAACTTTAGCTAACTCTCTAGAGCGAATATCCATTTCGTAGAATTTAGCTTTTGGATTTACATTATGTTTGAATCCCGAACTGAGATCATCAACCACAATTACTTCATGCCCAAGATCAATAAATTTATCTACTACATTGGAACCAATAAAACCAGCTCCACCGGTAACTAAGATTTTCATATTTTCCTCTATCTTAGTATCTTAATCTGCCTCGAACCGACTGCTACGGAAACAGCCTGTCTAAGCAGATTTATCTGTAAAACTACTTCATTAATATTATTTTGATCTTCCACTATTCCTGTCAAGCCTTCAAATGGTCCGGAAACAATTCTTACCCTGGTACCCTTATCTATATATTTAGTTTCTTTGAAATCTGCACCTATCTGTCTGCCTGCAAAAATTTGTTTGAGTTCATCGGTTAGTTCTTTCTCGTTGGGAACCGGTAGGAAATGCGCTGTATGTCCGGTAAGAACCAGTGATCTATGCTCATCCGAATTGCATTTTACAAACACATAACCGGGGAAAAGCGGTTTTGTGAAAATAACTTTCCGATACTGATATACACGTTCGCTGTCTTTTAAGGGAAGAAAATAATTGATCTTACTTTTTAGGGAATACTCTGCTAATTTTTTTTCCCGGCGAGGTTTGGTTCTAATAACAAACCATTTTCTATCGCCGGTAGCCCGTTCTAAGTCACCGAACAATTCTTCGACTTCTATAGGTTTATTTGTAGCCATAATAATTATGATAAAGGGACATTACAATGTGTTCCGGGAAATTACATTCTAACCAGATTTGCAGCTTTTTGCCCACCACAGGCAAGTCTGGTATCCAGTACCAGTTTTGCTCGTTTTATTTCAGTATAATCGAAAGTAGCGCGAAGCATGCCTTTATCAACCAGTTCTTTAAGTTCATCATCATCAACATTACCGATGTAATTTTGTCCGGCATTCACGTGAGTTACAGCATATTCACTGACATCCACTCCAATAACCTTGTAACCCTTTCTGGCTACGGTAACAGCCATTGGCAAGCCAACATAACCCAAACCGATAACTCCGATAACTGCTGTTTTGTTTTGGATTTTTTCGATGAGTTTCATCTACAATACTCCTATCTTAATAAATTTAATTCAATATTTTTAATATATCTTTTTCTTGAATTTCTTTGCAGATTGAGAAGACATTCAAATTATCAAATATTTAATATAGTTCAGAACGTAATGAATATATTTCTTGTTCTGAATTATATAATTTTTCAACTTTTTCATATGACCAAAAAAGAGTTCGTTTTGAAATAGGTTTAAAAGCTGGCTGATTCATTATTCTTGTAAACTCATTTTCTCTGTTTAATGGTGAAACAATTGTCATTTTTGTGTTAAAATCCATTAATTCCATGAATTTTGATAGAGCATTTTTCATATCCGTTGTGTTCTCAACTTCAAAAACATTAATAGGGAATCCCCTATCGTTGAACCAAATAACATCTACCATTTTGATTCTTTTAAGTATTCTATTATAAGTAAAATCAGGTAAATTTATTAGTGTTGTAAAATCATATAGGTTTTTATTCAAATATTTTTTTGATTTATCTGGAGTATAAGTATCGAAATTATATATTTTTCCTAATTGAAGCAATAAAGCTTGAATTGAAATATGATTTAATTTCTCCTTTTCTGATATTGATTGAAGTTTAGGATTATATTCTTTTGGCAAAATATTTATTTTTTCTAATAATGTATAAATTCCCGGAACAATTTTTACAATCCTTGCATCTCTTTGAACACGTTCATTAATAGTTTTGAAAGGTGTTTTACCAATAATTCTATTATGGTTTGAATATATTTTTGGAGCCTCTTGATGCAACATTTTTAGCGATGCAATAAAATTATGTCTATTTAAAACTTCTATAATTGCGTCAGACCAAGTAAACTTGTTCATATTAATTGTTTCTCTTGATGAAATCATTTAAAAAGGGTAAAATACGATTTTTACAACCGATAAATCTCATTTTCCTTTAATCCCAAAAATTATTCTTAATTCTTCTTTCATTCTTAAGCAAAACAAGTTTTGATCTACATCAATACCGATAATGTTCCGGTTTGAAGGGACCTTCAATTGGTACACTAATGTAGTCTGCCTGTTTTTCGGTAAGCTTTGTAAGTTTAACTCCAAGTTTTTCCAGGTGGAATCTTGCCACCATTTCATCTAATTTTTTGGAAAGAAAATACACCCCGATCTCATGTTTGTTTTGCCATAGATCGAGCTGCGCCAGAACCTGGTTGGAAAAGGAATTGCTCATTACAAAAGAAGGATGACCGGTTGCGTTTCCCAGGTTAACCAATCTGCCTTCGGAAAGCAGGATTATTGAATGCCCGTCCGGAAAGAATATCTGGTGAACCTGCGGTTTGATCTTATCCCTCCTGATTCCCGGCAGTGTGTAAAGTTTATCCACCTGGATCTCATTATCAAAA
>JACNIV010000095.1 GCA_014382915.1 Candidatus Cloacimonadota bacterium
AACGAAAAATATTCCGAAACTTGCGTTGGCAAATATCGAAGAAATAATTCCGCAAATACTTGCCATTAAAGAACAGATCCCACATAAATTTTCAGCCATTAAAGTAAACGGTATAAAAGCTTATGAATTGGCTCGGGCAAACAAACAGGTTGAATTAAAGCCCAGACCTATCAAGATTCTCTCTTTTAAAATTTCTGAATTAGAATCTCCCTACCTAACCTATATAACAAAAGTAAGCAAAGGAACATACATTCGTTCACTAACGGAAACTATCGCAGAAAAATTGAACACAATTGCTACTACAGTTAAGTTACGCCGAACAGAAATTGGTGATATTAAAATTGAAACTGCTGTGAAATTAAATACTATCGATTCAGTAAATTGGCAGGATCACATGATTCCATTGAGTCATTTTTTTAGAGATATGCAAAAATTTGTAATAAATTCTGAAACCGAATTTAACCATTTTCAGAATGGAAGGTCATTCGAAGTTGACACAAAAGACGCAGAGGAAATAATGATTCTGAATACGGAAGGAAATTGTCTGGGATTTGCATCCATTGACAGGAATCTGTTAAAACCCAGGATTGTTTTAATATGAAATATTTTAAGAATCAAAAATGCGACTTTATCTATCCTGTGATTACCATGGGTACTTTCGATGGCGTACATCTTGGTCATCAAAAACTGTTGCAGGAATTAAAGAGTAAAGCCAGGGAACACGGGGGAGAAGCAGTTGTGATAACTTATTATCACCATCCCCTGGAAACGATCCATAAATCTACATTCCCTTACCTGCTTACAGAAAAAGAAAAGAAAGAAGAATTGTTGAAAATGTATGGCGTCGATTGTGTTCTTTACCTTGATTTTAGTGAAAACATGGTGAATATATCAGCAGAAGATTTTCTTTGTAATATAATTATTGGTGAAGTAAAGGCAAAGGCAATTGTAATTGGATATGATACACATTTTGGCAAAAACCGCTCCGGTGATTTTCAGTTTCTGAAAGAAAATTCCAGAAATTATAACTACGAAATAGATATTATCGAACCTTATAAAATAGACAACAGAATAATTAGTAGCAGTCTTATCCGCGATCTGGTTCGTGAGGGTGATATGCAGTATGTATCAGAGCTTCTTGGGAGAAATTATTCTGCATCCGGAGTTGTTAAAACAGGACATCGTATCGGGCATGGACTGGGTTTTCCCACCATTAATCTACACCCAGCAGATAATCATAAACTTGTTCCCGGAATAGGAGTTTATATTTGTGAAGTTGAATTTCTTGGCAGCAGGTATAAAGCTGTTACCAATGTAGGATACAGCCCTACTCTAAAAAACACCGGCATCAAAGAAATCGAAACACATATCCTGGATTTTAAAGGCGATCTTTATAATACTCCAGTTGAAATATTCTTTCACAAGAAATTAAGGAATGAACTGCATTTCGAGAATAAAGATAAATTAATTGGCATGATCGAAAAAGACATCAAATTGACAAAAGAGTATTTTGGTGAGTAATGGTCTGGTTTACGTAACAAGCGACCTGGCAGGTCGCTTTACCTAACTCGACCAGCCTGATGTACGTAACTCGAGCTGCCAGCTCGAGAGAAATGGTAATAGCGAGCAAGCTGCTTTACTAACGTAACTCGACCAGCTTGGTCGAGAAAAAGAGAATAAGCGAGCAGGCTGCTCGCTTTACTTTTTCCTTTACAAAAAATTAACAAAGCTTGCTTATTGATTTACAAAATTCCAATGCATTGGGGAAAGAATGAAAAAGATTTGTTTTATTGCTTTTGTTATTGTTATTTTTACAATATATCTCTCTGCACTCGGCACACTCAGAGTAGAATCCATCAAAGAACTACCTGAAACACACATGAACCTGGAAGTACGTGATGCTGATGGTAAATATGCACCTGTACTCATTGTAAAAACAGAACTGAGAGGTCTTGGTTTCCAGAACGTGAGCCGACCCACCAAACACGCTGCCAATTACATAGAAGGTGATCATCATTACAAATTTTATATGAATGATAACCAGCGGGTTGTAAAGATCACTCACTCTGATTACGAACCTTTGGAAGTGCGATTGCTGGCAGATTACAACATTGATGTTCATGCCCAGCGTGTGTATGAAATGGTGCTGACCAATGTACCGGAAAAGGAATTCATCAATGTGGTGATTATTACCGAACCATCCGATGCGGAGAAGATCATTGACACTAAAAACATGGGAACCGGACAAAGCTTCGAACTCTTTATCGGAAATCACAGTTTAAAACTGCAAAAAAACGGTTACAAAAGCTTATCGAGAGAAATTGAAGTCTCTAAAAGCAACACACTTTTTAATAACTTGAATCTGCAGGAAGTTGAACCGGTGATGATCACCATAAAATCCGTGCCAACCGGAGCTGATATCTTTTTGGATGATGTGGAAATTGGCAAAACCAACTTTCAACCATTTAAATTTCCCGGAACGTATAAATTACGTCTTTCATTGAGCAAATACGAAACTATCGAGGAAACGATTACCGTTACCGAAACGAGCAGCAACACCTTTTCTTACAACCTTGAAAAGCGAACTGTGATCTTAAAGATAAATACTACACCATCCAATGCTGAAGTTTACATTAATAACGAAAAACTAAGTAGTAACACAAAAGAAGTATCTCCGGGACGTTATAAAATTGAAGTGAAGAAAGAGGGTTATTTTGATGATTCCCGAACAGTTGATGTGGTAAAAGGAAAAGATGTAACCGAAAGTTTTACTTTAAAGCAAAAAACAGGTAAACTGCAATTTGCGGTGCAGCCAATGGAAGCGCAGGTAACTTTGAAACAAGGCAGCAACACCGTACAAAGCTGGAACGGTTCCAAATATCTCAGTTCACTGCCGGTTGGGAATTATACACTTTCCGCTTCCTGCAGCGGTTATAAAAGTACAGACAAACAGGTAAAAATTGATTTGGATACTACAGCAAAAGTGGATATTACCCTGGAGAAAGGGAAGAATGTCATCCTGAGCGGAGTCGAAGGAGACAACTTGATCTTCGTGCAAGGCGGCACCTTCCAGATGGGCAGCAATGAATACGATGACGAAAAACCTATCCATTCAGTTACTGTTAGTGATTTTTATATCGGGAAAACGGAAGTAACACAAAAAGAGTGGAAAGAAGTAATGGGTAGTAATCCCTCAAATTGGAAAGGAGACAACCTGCCGGTTGAAAAAGTAAGCTGGTATGATGCGGTAGAATTCTGTAATAAAAAGAGCGATAAAGAAGGTTTAACACGCTGCTATACAGGAAGCGGTAAAAACACAAAATGTAACTTCTCTGCCAATGGTTATAGATTGCCAACCGAAGCGGAATGGGAATATGCCAGTAGCGGCGGTTCGCGAACCGCCAGATACAAATATTCCGGCTCCAACAATATTAACGACGTTGCCTGGTATTCTTCAAATTCAAATAGCAAAACCCATTCCGTTGGTACAAAGCAGGCAAATGAATTAGGGATTTACGATATGAGCGGTAATGTGTGGGAATGGTGTAATGATTGGTATCATAAAAATTATTACAGCAAAAGTCCAACCAGCGATCCTAAAGGTGCCGATAGCGGTAGCTCTCGTGTTTTGCGGGGTGGTAGCTGGTACAGCTATGATCTCTTCTGCCGTACTGCCTATCGCCTCTACCTCCCTCCCGATGGCAGCTACCCCGACCTTGGTTTTCGCATTTCCAGGAACTCCCGATAAAGGATAACACTTTATTCTTTTATTCTTTTACACTTTTTTGTTCTTTTGCTTCTTTTCTTGGTAAGAAAAGAAGTCTTCGAGGTTTAAGATGAGCTTGAAAATATTGAATGATTTCTATGAATATCAAAAGTGGTTAGTTGATAAAATATCAAAATTCCCGCGGAATCAACGTTATGTGCTGGGCAGTAAAATAGAAAACCATGCATACACAATATTAGAAAAATTGATAACTGCTCAATACCAAAAGAATAAACTATCGCTCTTACACCAGATAAATATTGATCTGGAAATTCTAAGATATTACATACGATTTTGTAATGATCTCAATTTGTTAACAATTAGATCCTATGAGTATTCATCTAAACAGCTTCAAGGAATCGGCAGCCAATTGGGCGGATGGATCAAAGAGCAGACCAAAGATGCCTAAACGGGTTGGATATTTGTATGAAGAAATCTTTAGCTGGAAAAATCTGGTATCAGCATTTAAAAAAGCGCGTAAATCTAAACGTGGAAAGAATGAAGTAGCAGAATTCGAATATAATCTGGAAAAAGAATTGCAGAATATACAGGAATCTTTGTTGAGAAGAACTTTTCAATTTTCCGGTTATAAATATTTTACAATTCAAGAGCCCAAAGAACGCTTGATCTCCTGTGCTCCATTTAAGGATAGAGTCGTTCATCATGCCATCTGTAATATTCTGGAACCGATTTTTGATAGATCCTTAATAGCCGATACATACGCCTGTCGTAAGGGTAAAGGATTGCATCATGCCGTTCGAAGAGCTTTCTGGATGTATCAGCAGAGCGAATATGTCTATAAATTCGATATTAAAAAATATTTTTATTCGATAGATCATGAAATACTTTTGCAGAAGATTAAACGTAAGATCAAAGATCCGCATCTTATAAGACTATTGGATGATTTATTAGCAACCTATAATTATAATTGTCTTTCTGAGGAATACTATCAACCTCAACACTTCTCCTATCGAGGAGAAGGGAGCGAAGGAAGCTGTAGAAAGAAGAATATTTCGGACGATCCCGAGATACCTTGTCTTTCTGAGGAATTCTCCGATAGAAATTCTCACGAAGAATCTAAATTATATTTTCCTTTCTACAAAAGAAACTGCGGTCTGCCAATCGGCAATCTTACCAGCCAGATTTTTGCAAATTTCTATCTTTCAGAATTCGATCATTACTTTAAGGAAAAATTACACCAAAAATATTATATTCGTTATATGGATGATATCTTGGTATTTTGTAATTCAAAATCGGAATTGCAAAAAGTTAAGCAGGAAGTTGAGAAAAAGTTATTTAAAATTCGTTTGCATGTTCATCCAAATAAAAATCAAATTTCAAAAACGAAACATGGGGTGAATTTTCTGGGCTTTCGGTTTAAAAATAATCAGATCAGATTACAGAATAGAAACCTGATTCGCTTCAAACGAAAGTTGTATATTTTCACATCCAGAGAAGTTTCAATAGAAGATATGATTCTTAGTTTTAATGGTCATTTGGGTTATTTTAATTCCGGTCACTGCCAAAAAATAATCAGACAAATTTTAAACAAGTATCAATTTACAGATGGGAGGAAGGTGTACAAATTAGCAATATAAGGGGTATCAAACGGAAACAGAGCTCTGTTTTGCGG
>JACNIV010000096.1 GCA_014382915.1 Candidatus Cloacimonadota bacterium
CTATAATAATAAGAACCAAAGCAAGTACAATTATGGTTAATATCGGTTTTTTATTCTCCTTTTTGCTCATGAATTACCTCCATTTTTTATTTTGTATAAATAACTAAAATCATGAAATCCAATTTTCATGTCAAGTTTATAATTGCTTTTCTAAATTGTTTGACAAGCAGACATCGCTAAAAAGGATTGTCTAAATTTTTTGAAGAGAAATAATTATGTTTAAAGCGCTAACTGAAAAGATATTTGGAAATCGCAACGAACGTGAGATGCGGAAGCTGAGTCCGATTGTAGATGAGATAAACTCGATCTTTTCTGGTCTTGAGAACAAAACCGATGATGAACTGCGGGCAAGGATCCGGGAGATAAAGAACGATATCCATAGCAAAGTTGTTTCGCTGGAAAAAGAACTCGAAGATATACAATATAAATATCAGATAGAACCCGATGAAAATAAGAGAAATTCTATTGGGAACGAAATCGACAGGATTGCAGAAACCTTAAAAAGCCAGAACCAATCCGTTCTTGATGAATTCCTACCGGAAGTTTATGCTATTCTTAAAGAGACCTTCCGCAGGCTGATTGGCTACGAATATGAAGTGCGTGGACATAAAGAAATATGGCAGATGGTGCCGTTCGATGTACAGTTGATTGGTGCTGTAGCACTTCACCAAGGCATGATCACCGAGATGGCTACAGGTGAAGGCAAAACATTAGCTGCTACTATGCCCCTATTTCTGAATGCATTGCTGGGTCATGGTGTTCATCTGATCACAGTAAATGACTACCTGGCACAGCGTGATGCCGAATGGATGAATCCTGTCTTTGAATTTCACGGACTACAGGTAGGTTGTAATGTAGGCGGTATGACTTCCGAAGAAAAACAGGAAGCATATCACTTCGATGTAACATACGGCACAAATAGTGAGTTCGGTTTCGATTACCTGCGAGATAACATGGCTGTATCTGTAAAGCGGCTGGTTCAAAGAAAACTGCAATATTCCATCGTGGATGAGGTAGATAGTGTTTTAATTGATGAAGCACGAACACCGCTGATAATTAGCGGTCCGGTGCAGGAAAGTAAGAATTTTTTCCCGGAACTAAGACCGATAATTTTAAAACTTGTGAACACTCAGAATGGACTGGTAAGCAGGTATCTATCGGATGTGAACCAGGAACTGAAACAAGAAGAATGGAATTCCGATATTGTAGGTCGTCTGCTTTTGCTCATTCAGCGTGCAGCGCCCAAAAATAAATTATTCATGAAATACATGAAACAAGCCGAATTAAAGAAACTTGTTACCGATTTTGAAGGATATTATCTTCGCGATAAAAGAATGCATGAGATAGATGCGGAACTTTTCTTTACTGTAGAAGAAAAGCAGAACAGCGTGGAATTAAGCGAAAAAGGTAATGACCTGGTTGCTCAGAAAGAATCTGACCTTTTTATTATGGAGCAGCTTGACGACCTCTTGAATGCAGTTGATGAAGATAGTAATCTTTCCTCAGCACAGAAAGCTCAAAAGAAAGAAGAAGTAACTTCCAAATTTATGGATAAAAGTGAGAAGCTTCATAATATAAAACAGCTTCTACGTTCTTATACACTTTTCGAAAAAGAAGTTGATTATGTAGTTGTTAATAATAAAGTAATGATTGTGGATCAATTTACAGGCAGGATGATGCCGGGTAGAAGGTTCAGTGATGGATTACATCAAGCCCTGGAAGCCAAAGAGAATGTAGAGATCGAAGAAGCCACTCAAACTTTCGCTACCATCACTCTACAGAATTATTTCAGAATGTATGAGAAACTGGCTGGGATGACCGGTACGGCAGTAACGGAAGAAGTCGAGTTCTCAGAAATTTACAAACTTCCTGTAATCGAGATACCCACCAATCTTCCCATTTCCAGGATTGACCATAACGATGTAATCTATCTAACAAAAAATGAAAAATACAAAGCTATTCTGGATGAAATTGAATACTGGCACGAAATGAAAAAACCGGTTCTTGTTGGAACAATATCAGTGGAAGTTTCGGAAACATTAAGTCGCATGCTCAGGCGGCGAAACATTATCCATAATGTATTGAATGCTAAATATCATGAACAGGAAGCGGAAATAGTGATGGGTGCAGGACAACCCGGAGCAGTTACCATTGCTACAAATATGGCTGGACGTGGAACTGATATCAAACTTGGAAAAACAGTAGTGGAAAAACAAAAAGAAGAATACCTGAAAGTTGATAAAAAGATCACTCCCGATTACCCGTTTGGCCTGCCGCAGGATGGTTTACATGTAATTGGTACAGAACGCCATGAAAGCAGGCGTATAGATAGACAGCTACGGGGAAGAAGCGGACGTCAGGGTGATCCCGGTACTTCCAGGTTCTATTTATCTTTGGAAGACGATCTAATGCGTCTTTTTGGTTCGGAAAGAATTGGTCCCATGATGATGAAAATGGGATTGAAAGAGGGTGAAGCGATCATTCATCCCTGGATGACAAAAGCTGTGGAAACTGCTCAAAAACGGGTTGAATCTTTCAACTTCGAGAGCAGGAAACAGCTTTTAAAATACGATGAAGTAATGAACCAGCAGCGGGAAGTTATCTATAATTACCGTAGGAATGTTCTCAAGGGTTACGATCTGAAGTATGAGATCATCGAAATGCTTAGGGATACAGTTGCAGATGCAGTAGAAGAAGTAGTAGGTGATATTCCTTACCCTGAAGACTGGCAGTTGGAACAAATTGTACAATGGATCAGAACTAACCTGAATGTGATAATAGAAGAAGAAGATATCAGATTGGATAGAATGGACCTGGAATTACTGACGGAAAGATTCCAGGAACTTGTTTTAAAAGCCTATCAGCAAAGAGAAGATGAACTAACCTCCGAACAACTTCGTGAGATTGAACGCCGGGTTCTGCTTAGTGTAGTGGATGAATTATGGCGCGATCATCTGCATGAAATGGATCTTCTCAAGGATGGAATAGGTTTACGTGCTTATGGACAGCGCGACCCTCTGATGGAATATAAAAAGGAATCTTATATTCTTTTCCAAACCCTGGTAGCCGATATAAATCGCAGTATAGCAAAAAAAGTCTTTACAACATATCTGGTTGCGCCAGAACAAATACAGGATTTCCTGCGGTTGGCAAAGCAGCAGCATGAAGCAAGTTCTGCCTTCGATAAAGCTGCACCGCAAAAGGCACCGAAAGCGCCTTCGGTAGTAACGAACAGTGCAGAAAAGCCCAGGCTCCAACCCCGGGTTGTTTCGGAGAAAATTGGAAGAAATGATCCCTGTCCCTGTGGCAGTGGAAAAAAATATAAAAAATGTTGTGGAAAAATAGTATAAGAATTTATTCTATATTAAAAAGTATTGAAAGGAAGGATAATGTCTCAAACAGGAATTGAAGATTTTCTTGATATTATGTTAACTAACAAACCATCCAAAGAAAAGTTAAAAAAACTGGGTCTCTCGGAAACCGAGATCAAGAAATTCCTGGAATCACTAATCCAGGGAAAAGAGAATAAAGCTTATAATAGGATTCTGTCTGAAGATGAAAAGAGAACACTAACACCAGAAGCATTTGGCTATTTGGTCCACCTTCTAAGCTTGAAATCAATAGATAGGCAGATGTTTGAGCGCATCATAACTCTTTCAATGCAGTTGAACCTGTTCATGCGCAAGAGGATCGACAGGATCATGATGGATGATATCGTTAACTATATCTTTTTTTCCGGTGAAGGAGAAATAACGATAAAAGATTTACTTGATGCTTTCTTTGTTCAGGATAGCGAAATAGAATTTGATGATGAAATTAATTAGGTGATTATGGGAAAAAGTTTAATAATTGTAGAATCTCCAGCCAAGGCAAAAACTATTGGCAAGTTTCTATATAATAAGTATAACATCAAAGCTTCAATGGGTCATGTTCGCGATCTACCCACAAAAAGCTTTGGTGTAGATGTTAAGAACAATTTCACAGCAGAATACGTTATTGATCCAGACAAAAAGAAAATTATTGCGGAATTAAAAAAAGCTGCTTCCAATGCTGACAGCATTTATCTGGCTTCAGACCACGACCGTGAGGGAGAGGCTATTGCCTGGCATCTGGTTCAAGTTTTAAAAGACGAAATAAAAAATAAACCTGTGCACAGAATAGTTTTCAATGAAATTACACGAAACGCTATTCAGCAAGCTATGGAAAATCCTGGTAAGATCGATGATCAAATGGTGGAATCTCAACAGGCCCGCAGGATTCTGGATAGGATAGTGGGATATAATATCAGTCCGCTTTTGTGGAAGATAATCACTAAAAATCTAAGTGCCGGCAGAGTGCAGTCTGTTGCCCTGAGGTTGATCTGCGACAGAGAAGAAGCCATCCAAAAATTTGAACCTCAGGAATACTGGAATATAGAAGCATTGTTATACAAAAACGATCTTCCCCCATTTAAAGCAATATTACAGAAATGGGATGGGGAAAAAATTCGGATCACAGACAAAGTAAAAACAGACGAGATACTCAATAATATAAAAAATAGTGAATTTATTCTTTCTAAATTAACCAATACTCAAAAGAAATACCATCCTCTGCCTCCTTTTATAACCAGTACTCTCCAACAAGATGCCTCACACCTTCTTAATTTTTCTGCCAAAAAGACCATGCAGCAGGCACAACAATTATACGAAGGCATAGATCTGGGGGGAGAAGCAGTTGGTTTGATAACTTATATGAGAACTGATTCTCTCAGAGTTTCCAGTCAAGCTGTTAATTTTACTCGCAAACTCATTAAGGAACGTTTTGGTGAGGGTAAGCTTAATCCAACTACGCGTTTTTATAAAAATAAAAATAAAGCACAGGATGCACACGAAGCGATTCGACCAACAAATCCTTTCAACACTCCGGAAAGTATCAGACAATATTTATCAAAAGACCAATTGCGCCTTTATACACTCATCTGGCAAAGATTTATTGGCACTCAGATGGTTCCGCTCCTGGTTGATATGAAGAACCTTGAAATATCGATCGGGAAAGCTCATTTCACAGCTAATGGCGGAACAATTATTGAGAAAGGTTTCCTGGAAGCATATCCGCATTATAACGTTATATTGGGCGAAAAGATCGACAAAGGTTATAAAACTGATGATACATTGCAATTGAAGAAAATAGAAGGGATACAATTATTCACAAAACCACCGTCAAGATTTACCGAAGCGACTCTTATTAAAGAACTCGAATCAAAAGGTATTGGCAGACCTTCCACTTATGCTACAATTACTAATACAATACGACTGAGAAAATATGTTGAATTAAAAGCCAGGATATTTCATCCTACTAAACTGGGAATGACAGTTTATAAATTTCTCATTTCCAATTTCGATGAGTTCTTCAATGTAC
>JACNIV010000097.1 GCA_014382915.1 Candidatus Cloacimonadota bacterium
TTTCAATAAATTCCACTTTTTGAACATCATAATCATCACCGGTTTCCCAGATGCCTAGAAGGTTTCTGTCAATTGGAACTGTGCCAAGTTCTCCAAGAGGATATTTCGCTCCTGACGGACAGCCAATGAGCGTCATTGCTATGGTGAGAATAATTAAAAAATTTAGTAATTTTTTTAGCATGGAATTAAATATCCTTTATACAAAAACCAGAAATATCACTCAAATATTCGTCAAGTTTAACGGAGCACATCACTTTTTTTCTCAACAATGAAAGTTTTACTCTAGCTTTACTAAGAAAAATTTACTCTTGGGATTAATTTATTTAGAACTAAGTGTTATGTAAGCTTTTTAAAAAATATATCTGCCACAGGTCTTTATCAGAAAAATGAAGTAATGGTCTGAGAGCCGCCAAGCCCAAGCGACCAATAGTTTTTTCAAGATACTTCATTTCAGAAAATTTATCTTGAATTGTGGAATCTATCTCAACAGGATATCCTGTTTCTCGCAACATCAACAAGGCTTTTGCTCTCACTGCTAATTCAAGATGGAGGTTGAGAAAGCAGAGCATGTCACCCACAATTTCCTTAGGAAGAACTTCTTGAAGCGAGTATAGGTATTTTCCTGCATTACTCTCTTTAAATCTTCCTCCTTGAAGTGACTTCAGAAGCGAGATATCGTTCGTTAAGCCGGTATCAAGCCACTTCTCCAAGCCTCTTTCGCTTTGCTGAAATATTACAAATATCACGATTGAGAAAACAGCTATAAGGAGCACGGTCATCAGTATCGGAGGGAGTATAAAAAGATTAAAGCTCAGATGAAAGCACATTGCGACAAGTATTCCCGGAAGAAAAAACTTTATGCGTGTGCAGTTATTTTTTTCAATTATATAGCTGGAAATAACTGCCATCAGACAGGTGGTGGAGCCATGCATGATTGCTGTTCCAAAACCTCGAAGTATCCATGTGAAAATGGTCTCGTGATTGAGAATGGACAGATAGTAACTATTTTCAATAAAAGAAAAACCTGCTCCAATCGCAAAACCGACGATTGCTGCATCGACAAGAAATCCTATCCTTTTTTTAAAGAAAAGTATTATGATGATACTAGCTTTAAACAATTCCTCGATAGGTGATGCGATATATATTGAAAGGTTCACCACATGTATGTGAAATATGGTTTCTATGAGATACTCAATACAAAAACTGGCTGCGGCAGCTATGCATCCAAACAAGATAACTTTCAATAATAGAGAGAATTTCAGTAATTTATAGCTGTCAAAAATAACAAGGAAAAGAAGGAATATGAAAACCGGGCATAAGCTTACAAGAATACTGGCGATCATTCTAAAAGAGCTTGAGACTCATCATGAATTCGTGGGTATAGTTCTGGCTATTATCAACTGCTGCGGCATATCCAAACGAGAGGTAAGTCCTCAGGAGAGAAAGTGCGACAAATTGGAAATCAACTTGCACCCCAATGTTATAATATATTTTTCTCAAGGAGTTATTTTCAACATTAGTAGCAAGTGCAGAGGAGAAAACTGATGTCCTCATCCATCTTAAATAAAAGGGTATGATGCCGAATTCACGAAACCGAAGTGGCGGTAGTTCGAATTCGAGCATTGCCTTAAGAAAATTCGTTCCAGAAATGCTGCTTATTTCCTTGCCGGGAAAACTATTCCATTCCCTGTATCGCTGTACATCCTTGTCATCTACCCAGTTATTTTGGAAACCGCCAATATAAAAATTATCAAAAGGATCGTTTCTCTTTCCGGGCGAAATACCTCCAGCAGTCCTCAGCCAAATAGAGGAATGATTTATAAAAAGCGGAATTCCGTAATCTGCTTGTGAATGAAGAAGGACATGCATTTTATCCTTGGCATAGTTCAGGTTTATGTTGCTTCCGACTATATAACCTTTTTCATCATCTACTGAGCCCTGTGAGCTTTGCAGGTTTTCATAGGTGAGATTTGTGTTGCTCTCGACAATTGTCTTTGCGTCGATAGAAACATCCTGTGAAAACGGCAATTCGTCGAGGCCTGTATACGCAGTGATATCTGAAGACAGGGTCAGAATCCTGGGTTTATCATAGATGAGATCGTCTTTGTACGATATCCCGGCAGAAAAACCTTTCCTGCTCACTTTTGTGGGTCCAAAAAGATCATAAAAATTTGTCTTATTATATGCCAGATGCAAGCCCCATTTTCTTAATTGAAAATCACCCTTTAAATGATAGGATTCGTTATCCTGGAGATGTTTGTTGGGTGGAGAATAAGAAAAGGTAAAGTCGAGAATTCGCGAGTTTATATCATCAGAAAAATGAAAATAGTAACCATAAGCTGTATAATCTTTATAACCTTCTATCACAGGATATGCAAAAAGCAAATCAATATTTTTATACTTATCATATGCGCCGTTATAGATGGTAAGTGAATCGATATCATACTGATAGAAATCACTGTAATTCCACTCCCGCAAAATTGGATATTTATCTGCTACTGCCTGTCCAAGATACTCTATTGCACTTACACCCGAAACAGGTTCGTTCTTTAACCAAACAGGGGAGAATCCTTTTCCACCTTCAAATTCGAATGCAATAAGTGAATCATGGCTGACCGGAACTGGTCGGAACAATCCTGTCTCTACATTGCTTAGGACACTCATGTCATCGAGTTCAAAATCGTAACGGAAAATATTGGACACTCCCGTATAATATGATGCCCCGAAAAGATATCGACCATCTTGAGAAAATACAAAATTTGCAGGAGAGCTGAAGCCAAAATCAAAGATCGTTTCATAAGAAGCATTGTTGTTCATAAGACTATCAACCTCAAATAATGCAAGTTCCTGAGTGCCATCAGCGTGAGTGAGTGCAGCAGATAATTTTTTACCGTCAGGTGAAATGTCGAGATCGTAGATCGATGTGCTGTAATGAAATGCGTGGACTGCTTTCCACTCTTTATAAGGAGGTTCCAGCCGTATCAGAGTGGAAATTCCATCAGAATGCCTGACAGCCCACAGTGAAGAATCAGCAGGATTTGATACAAGATCGCCGGCACGAAGATTATTATATAGTTTCGTTATCTTCCCAGTAACAATATCAACAACATTCAGGTCTCTCAGAGTGTAATTATCTGTCGTGAAATAAATCCTTTCTCGAGATGTATCAAGCGCCATTGAACAGGTGAAATAGGTGGATGCACCTCTTATATTGCATATTTTATGAAAATCTCCACTTTTTACATCAATATAGCCAATCTGAGGAAGCTGACCTGGAAATTTAATTGCGGTGTAGAGTCTTTTTGTTTCATTCTCAAAATAACTTTTAGAGACAGAGCCAAGAATTTTATCAGTAATTTTTTTACAACCAGTAATGGGATTTTCCGCAACCTTTAAAAGGTTTTTCTGCTGCCAGTCGTGTTCAAATGTTATCCAGTCTAACCAGGAATGGCGCAGAGATTTTCCATATATTTTTTTAAATTGTGAAGTAAAGCACTGGTCGCTCTCATCGACTCTATTGACCCATGTAATAAGCTTTTCCGGTCCATATACATATGCTAAATAATCAAAAAATCTTGCTCCATACAAATAGGAATTTGCCCCAACCTGAAAATCAATCGCAGTACCTTCAGACTCCAAACCTACTGCGTGATACATTGGAATGGAATCTTTGGCCATAGCCCTAAAAACCATTTCATCATATGAACTCATCGCGCGCCCTACACCTCTGCACATCCATGTTTCCATAAACACGGCGATTCCCTCATGAAACCAGCGGGGCGCAAATTTTCTCGGCACAGTAAGATAAGAGTAGAAAATTGAAAGGGGGTTTGCAGAATTTTGTTGTACTTTTCCTAGAAAAAGTTTCCTGAAAAATCGCTCTGATTTTCCTGAATTATCCATTGCAACGACATGTGTGAGTTCGTGATTCATAAGAAAGGACATGCGTTCATTTGATGGAGCAACTTCGAAAACATACATACTCGGCGCAATGTTCACAAAAATGAAATTGACCGGGGCAGCAGTCGCACCTCCATTACTCCAGTCAGAGAAATCCTCAAGAAATATAGTTATTGGCTCTTCAGATTGGTAGTCCCAGAAATCCTCATAGTAATGATATGTATTAAGAAATGAACGGGCTAAGTGCGGTACGATATATGAATGTGCATTCGAATAATAAATAAGATTAAGATCTTCTGTTTCCAGTTGTTTAAATTGCTGAGAATGCACCGGGGAAATGAGATTCAAAAAGAGGAAACAAAAGATAGCTGCTTTGAGGATGCGTTTCAATGATATATTATAATGGAATAATTATATCATTTACCTAAATATATGCTGGAAGTCACTTGCGCGAATAATGCTTATAAAATCCTCGCTGAACAAAACAGCACCAAAATTTTCATCCGAATATATTGCTTTTATTGCCTCGATATTATCATCGCTGATCATATAAACGACTTTTAACTGTTCTTCTGGAATAAAGCTCACATTTATAGCTGTGAGTTGAGGATGTGCAAAATCAGTATCTTTTATTGATTCTTGGAATGCCTCGCTCTTATATATTTTTTCAAAATTCGGGCTGAATCCGAAGTCGGGAGAACTGATCGCTGTAATTATAAAAATATTAAAGAAATCTTTTTGATTGTATTCCTGAGACAATGCTAAATTTAATTTATCTTCAGGTATTGCAAAAACCGCATTTTGGAAATCTTGGCTTAAGAACTTCTTAAATTCATCACTCTGAATAAAATTAGTAAATTCCTCCGGGGTATTTAAGACAGGCACAATTTTCTGAAAATCTTGCGAAAACACCACCCAACGCTGGAAATCAGACATGAGAGTAACCATGACCTGAAAATCAGAGCTCAGAACTGCTTTCCTGAAATTTTCATCTTTGATCAGATTCTGGAATTCAGCACTCTGTATAATGTTATTGATTTCCGGATTTTCTATAATGATTTCATTAATAGTAAACTGCTTGCCGATATCTCGCTTACCTTTTTCGATACCTGCCATTGTTCCGGTGAGTTTCATTGAAGATGGGGGTGGATAAAAGAATGAGAAATAAACTACAATAATAACTATAACGACAGCAAGGGCAACAAACAAAGCTGTCTTTTTCTTTTGTTTCATGTGTCCTCCATGATGATTATATTTCCATTTACTTTAATACGTTCAAATACAAATTTTATACAAATAATGTCAAGTATTTTGACCATATTAAGCAGGTTTGGAATTTGCGGACATGAATTTTACGCATATACTTTTTGATGCTGACGGAACATTATATGATTATGAGCATGCCGAATTACGGGCTTTCAAGAACACAATGCAGAATTTTGGTATCG
>JACNIV010000098.1 GCA_014382915.1 Candidatus Cloacimonadota bacterium
TCGGTCGGATTGAATTGTGTAAATTCCGGTTCGATGCTTTTGGCAAAATTAGAAAAAGAACGTGCCAGATTATGCAGATTACCGATTTCCTGGTTTATTATTTTTACTGCTTCGGGAAATATTTCCTTAAATTTTTCCGGATTTTCTTCATATTTTTCTTCCAGTCTCTGAATTGAAAGCTGAATGGGGGTGAGGGGGTTTTTTATTTCGTGAGCAAGAATGCGTGAGAGTTCTTTCCATAACATTTCTTTTTCAGCCTGAACCAGTTTTTTCTGGATATCAATAAGTTCCCGAGACATGCTGTTGAAGGACTGTTTCAGTTCTTTGATCTCTTTAATCCCGGTTTCGGGGAGTTGAACCGAAAAATCACCTTCACGAATCTTGGCAGTAGCAGACTGCAATTCCTTAAGGGGTTTTGTAGCTTTATAAAAAACAAATATAAAAATAAAAGCAGAAAGGATCATCAACATAAAGAGAAAAACCGAGGAGTATATCTGTGCTTCATGGCGGATCATTCCAGATGCTGCCCGGCTGGAGTTGAATTTATTTAAAAGTCTGCGTGCTTCAATGCTATCCAGCCTGGTTTGAAAAGTAAGAGAAAGAAGCGATTCGTCGAATTTCAAGGATTGGAATGCTTCACTCGATTGTTTGTGTTTCTCTATAAAGAAAGCATTAATAATTATCAGGCTGGTTAGATATAAAGCCAGGAAAAGTACAATAACAATCCCTCGTAAACCTATTCTAAGATTCATGATCAGCTTTCCGGCAATGTTGTTCAATTTTTGGTTTTTTAAAATTCCAGAGCATCATCAGATCGTATTTTTTTTTCATCGATTGAAGCCTGATCTTTTTTAAAGAAGATTCAAGCGATACAACTGTATTGTCTAGTTCTGCATTTTCATAAGTATAATCGATCTGCGATATTTTTTCTATAAGTTGTTGATATGTGTCTGTTGTAAAATTTTCTTTTTGTTCTTCCAGTGTTATATTGAAAAACTGAGAGAGAGGGTCAAAAATAACCGAATGCACAAATTCATCACTAAATATTACATTTGATCCGTTTTTAAATTCAATATTAAAATAAATATCTATCTGTTGACCGGATTTAAAGATCTCTTCGAAATCATTTTCAAAGGCACTTTCAAGTTTGGCAGAGATGAAAATCTTATCTCCCAGGAAAGAATAGCTAATATCTGAAAATCTGGCATTATTACCCTCATAAGAAGATAACAACATCATACTTAGTGAGATAAATCCACCTATGATCTTACTCGATAATGCTTGAAACATAACTTTTCCTAATAAAAAAATCTCTGACAGATTTCACTCTGTCAGAGACTATAATTATATATCAGTTGTCAATCTTAAAATCCGAACCAGGGTCCGATTGAAATTGTATAGCCATCATACGAAGTATCGGGAGAATTAGCTATTTCAAAATCATCTCCGCAGGAAACAGATTCCCATCCGCTTGAAAATGAATGACTCAAGAAATAACCTGCTTCTGCTCTGATACCAAGCCAATCGATGATCCTGACCATTAACATTGCTTTCGGTTGGAACAATATGTAACTTCTTTTCATCTCGATGAAATTATTAGCAGAAGCATCCATATCATTATTAAGAGAGAACCAGTCATAATTGCCATCAGTTTGAGATACTTCAAGTGTATGACCTCCCCAGCCAAGCATAAAGCCCAAAGAAGTTATTATTTTTCTGGAAATTGCAAATCTTTTATCTAAGGTAACTCCACCAAAACCATTGCTGTAATACATTCTGCGTGTAACGTTTACACTGTCAGTAGTTAGATATCCTCTTTTTCGGTCGATAGAATATCCGGCACCCATACCGCCCAGAAACCAGCCTTTTCCAACGTTACCTTTTCCACCGCCGCCATTCATGAAGATTCCCTTTTCATCCAAACCGTTGAAGCCATATTCATTCAGAACATAATTGATGTCTTCAAATTCATCTTTTGCAGCATACCATACGGGGATCCAGCTTCCACCACCAAAACCTACAGAAAGTTTTTTCTTTCCGTCTTTGGTGATCACAATGCCTTCTTTTCCTTCTGGAGTTAATGTTGAAAGAACTAATTTAGAAATGAGAACTTCTTCATCACGGAATATCTTTACTTCAACTTCATCGCCCATGTTCTTGCTTTGGATTAATTTAACAAGATGATCTTCAAATCGGACTTTCTTGCCATCGAACTCCATGATAATATCGCCACTGATAATGCCGGCTATTTGCGAAGGACCGCCCGGAACAATACCTTTTACCAGAACACCGTAACAATACGGATAATGCATTTTGTATGCATCTTCAAAGTCCAGATCTGCAAGATATACACCCATTTTGGGAGTATTGGAAGATGTCCTATTAATGTTTATTAATATAGGTTCAATACCCTTGATAGATTCAATTTCCTCAAGAGCTTCATTTACTTCTTCCATTGCTTCATCAATTGATTGGTTTACTTCATCTTGTGCAAAAAGAACTACTCCTCCAATCAGAAGGAATGCCAGAATAAGAAACATGCTTTTTTTCATTTTATACCTCCATTTATTGGTTAATTAATGCAAACTGTATGCCAACCGGAAAAATGGCTTCTATCTTACTATTTTTCAATTAATAAAGCTATTTAACAAGCAGGCTTACAATGCTAAATGAATTATAAATTTGATAAACCGTTCATTCGTTTGTTATCAAAAGGATTATTTTTTTATGAAAATAGCATCTACCGGGCAACCTTTGTATCTTTTACCATCACCTTCTATACAGATACCGCAGGCTATGCACTTGTTCATATCAATAACGGCGATACCTTCAACCATCCGGATCGCATTAGTAGGACAGGGTTTCACGCAGAGCCGGCATCCGATACATTTATCGGCATCTACAATGTATATATCCTTATCTGGTTTCGTATCCCAGAGGGGTTTCCCTTCTTCTTCACGAATTTCAATAACTTCATCACTTATTGAAATATTGTAGATAATTATTTCTTCTCCATCCAGAATTCCTGTACAGGAGAAATCCATTTTGGATTCCAGGACAATTTCTTTATCTTTTAAAAAATCCTCTGGAGCCAATTCAAGTTTGAAGAAATCTTCACCTGTATTCAAATACCATTCATCAGCGATCTTCTTCAGTTTCCCGTCAAATCTCTCGAGTTTTTGTTCATTAGTCTGGGAGATGACATTAACAACCAGTATCATGATGAATATACAGGTTAATAACGCATATTTATTCATACTATCTTAATCTCCATTTATTAATAGTAACGGCAAATATATGTAGAATTTTCCAATACTTCTACCAGGAAATTGATATTTGCCTTGATCTCAAATGTTTCAAATTGGCTGTAAGTTTTCCATTCATCACTATCGGGAAGCTTTATCTTTAATTGACCACTGATTACCGTTATAACCTCTTTTGTGCTGGTTCTGAATTCATAATTACCGACAGCCATTACACCAATTGTAGCCTTACTTGTGGAATCTTCAAAGGCAATTGATTTGACATTACCCTCGAAATATTCATTTACATCGAACATATTTTTTCTCCTTAAATGTTTTTTAATTCTTTTTCTAATTATTCATCTTCTTCAAGTTTCGTTTTAAGTGCTTCTGAGCGTCTGAATGCGTCTAACCTAAATTCTGAAATGGAAAATTCTTTAATGATAATTTTGTAGTAATATATAGCTTTTTCATAATCCTTGTTATCATAAAGAGAGCTTTCAAATATCATTCCCAAACGGTACAATGCTTCCGCACGGTGTCCAGGCTCGAATAAACTATCACTATAAACTTGCTCATAGGTTTCTATTGCTGCTTCATAATCGCCAATTTTCATAATGTTTCTGGCATAAGCCAGTTTTCCCCTGGCACTTTTTCTTACATTTAATGTATCTTCTGTTTCATTTTCAAAATCATCCAAAGCTTGTATAGACTCCGGTACTTCCTGTTCTTCAAAATCTTTAACAAGCTTTGTTGATGAACAGCCGATAAATACTAATAATAAAACTAATAATATTATTCGCATATTATCTCCCTTTTCTTCATTAACCACCGCTGATTAAATGAATAATTTCTACATTAGCCGCCGCAGGAATGATTATCGTGCTATATTCTGTTTTCTTGATCAGCTTACCATTAACTTTTACGACCAGCATTTTAAAAGTGTAATTCATTTTTTTCAGAATTACATCGATAGTCATGTTCTTTTCCCACAGTAGGGAATTACCATTAACTGTTAATGTTTTCATATATCCTTCAAAAGTAATTCCAGCACCATATTTGCCTGCATATTGGCCACGATCCCCACGCGTGGAGCCATGGGGGAGATGCCTTCCTGTGGTTCGGTTTGTTCGTCACCGCAGATGTACAGGTTCTCTATCTTCTTTGTATGAATTAAATCGTTTCTTCCGTATCCTGCAACTCCCAGACCGGTAATGATCGGTTTTTGTGGGAAATAGGAAAGCCATGTTTCGATGAGCATTTCTTTCATTTCTGCTTTGTCAAAAGCCTCTACTATAATATCAACATCTTTGAATATGTTTGGAATGTTTTTCTCGTCGAGTTTAACTTCGTGCATCTGGTAATCTGAGAATGGATTTATCTGCTTTAAATTTTCCAGAAGTGCTGTCACTTTTGGCATTCCGATCTGGTTGATGAAGTATTGTTGCCTGTTCAGGTTTGAAGGTTCTATCTTATCAAAATCGGCGATGATTAGTTTACCAATACCTGCTCTTGCCAGAGAAAAAGCAACATTGGAACCCAGCCCTCCTGCTCCGGCTATTCCAACAACTGCAGAGCGCAGCGCCGGTATTATCCCCGGATCATGTTTGGAAAAGAATTCATCTTTCAACATTTCGTTTACCCTAACAATTTTTCTCCAGGACTGCTACTACTTCCGGCAAGTCCATTTTTAACTCCTTCATCTTCCGGATAGTAGGAATGCCATTTTCGTTCCAACCTCTACGTTTATAAACCGCATCACAGAGTTTCTGATAATCTGTTTCTCGCATTTTGCGCAGGTAGTCACGTTTTTCTCTGGAAGTCTTTCCTTTGATATCGTAACTCCATTTTTCTACAAGTTGTTTATCATAACGTTCTGCACGGGATTCGTATTCTTCGATAGGTACAGGACCTGCCGAACGATAGGTGATCAGATCGGGTTTACGTGTTCCAAAGCCGAATCTATAGTTAAAAACTTTCTGGAAATTATAAACTCTCTTAGATTGCAGGATAAGTTCGTGTTTATCAATTTCTTTACCCGTCATGGCACTGAATAAATTCACATATCCTTCCACGTT
>JACNIV010000099.1 GCA_014382915.1 Candidatus Cloacimonadota bacterium
TAGATACCAACATAATTAGTATTGCTTGTATAATATGAATGAAGGATTTCCATATCTCCATCATCATCAAGATCTGCAAAAACCGGTTGAGCATAACTCATTCCGCCTGCAACATTTAATTTGGGCCATCCTGGTTTTGTAACTCCATCCTTATCCCATAGAAATACGGAATAAAAAGATACCGCACAAATTTCAATCTCTCCGTCATTATCAACATCTCCAACGGAAGGAGTTGCCACGCACATATAATCCAATGATTGAGGCCAACCGAGATAAGTTGTTCCATCACTATTAAATACAAGAACATGTCCATTTGGATAAAGCCTTTGTCCCAAGATTATCTCAAGACTGCCATCATTATCAAGATCATAAATAACAGGAGATTTCAAGGCACCGGTCTCACCAACATACTGCGGCCAACCGGGAACATCTGTACCGTCATTATGCCATGCATAAAGCGTATTAGATTTTCCTGCTGCTACTATTTCTAACCCTGGATATGCTGGGTCTATATCACCGACAGCACATTTTGATTGAATTTGATCCAAACCTGTTTTTGGCCAACCGATAAGTTCATTACCCAGAAAATCCCACACATGGAATGAGCCGTCAGTAGAACCTGCCAGAATTTCAAGTAAACTGTTGTCATCAATATCAGCAAGACTGGCACCGGTCGGAGCAAAATTAGGAGCCGTTCCCATATTTTGTGGCCAACCCGGCATTTGCTCCGGCTGAGTGCGATGAAGTGTTTGGAGTTGTTGAATTGTTTCTTTAAATTGGAGTCTTCCATCAAGGTCCGTTCTATAAACATCCATTGATAATAATTCTGAGTTAGGCTTTTGATTCTCTGCAAAAAGAATTGCAGAGAAAGTGATTAATACAATAATTAATAAACTTACAAATTTACTTCCGTAAATAATTATGTTTGTTGTCATATCTTCTCCTTCTTATTTTAATAACAACATCTTTTTGACATTCGATTTGTTTACATCATTTATTAATCGATAGAAATAAATTCCAGAACTCACCGGTTGATTGTTTTCATCGGTTCCATCCCAAACCACTTTCCCAATATTCAATTTACAATTTTCAATATTCAATTGTTTCACCTTCTGACCTTTGATGTTATAAATTACGATCTCTGTGTCCTTTGCGTCCTCTGCGGTGAGATTAAATGAAATCGTTGTGGTTGGGTTGAACGGGTTGGGGTAGTTACTTAAATAAAAACCAAACGAGTTAATTACTTGCTCGTCATCAATTCCGGTAAATATTTCAGGTTGGATAGAACCTGTGTTAAATCTATCGTGCTTGAACATTGGCCAAAATTCAAAATCCGGGAAGAACGCATCATCTTCATCAAGAAAAACAAGATTACCAGAATTGGAGGAGAAAACCAATTCGATATCGCCATCGTTGTCCATATCACCCAATGCTGGCGTTGGACTGAATGTTCCGGAATTTCCTTCATCATCAAGATAATATGGATAGCCATCAACAACTGAACCATCAGAATGCAATGCGAAAATATAATTGTGTATTTTTACAATTATCTCCACACTGGTTGTATCTCCATCTATATCGGCAATGATCGGTGAAGAATTAATATTCCCCGCAGAACCTGTATGATCTAATACAACAGGCCAGTTTGCTACTGCATTTCCATCATGATGAAAAGCGTAAAGCTTCTCCAGAAAAGTTGGACCGGGTACATATCCACCTATTAATATTTCAACGTCGCCATCGCCATCTATATCTCCCAATGCAGGAGAAGAAAGCCTGCCATAAGTAACAGTTACAGGCCAGCCGGGCTTTAAATTTCCTTGCGGATCGATAACATACAATGAATCTTCGTTAGTCTCGCTGTAGGCAACAGCTACTATTTCAAGTGTTCCGTCATTATCCAGATCGCCAATTGCCGGAGCAGCTTTTACCACTCCGCAAGTTTCGAAGGGAAAACCTTCTACAACAGAACCATCCATATTCCAGGCATAAATTTCGAAAGACTCAGGCACAACAGGTCCCTGAAAAGTTCCCGCAACTAATTCGTATTCATCATCATTATCGATATCTGCAATTGCAGGAGAACCAATATCGAAAGGTGCACTTACAGGCCAGCCCGGTAAAATACTTCCATCATAATTGAAAATAAAGAGTGAACTACCGGAAGGATAGATTATTTCCAGTTCTTCATCTTCATCTACATTGAGTAAAACAGGTGATTTATGTGCTCCATAATACAGAGGAAATCCCGGAAGAGGATCACCGTATGAATCCCAAATATAAAGCGTAGACCAGCTTCCAGCAACAATATCAGTTATTCCATCATTATTTACATCACCTATTGCAGCAGTCGCAGAGAATGGAGAACCGACTTCTTTTGGCCAGCCGGGTAAATCGTTACCGTTTATATCTATTGCATATACAAAACCAGAGCCATAAGGATTTGGCTGGTGTCCATACGTGGTCATTATTATATCTTTGACGTCATCTCCATCCAAATCAGCGATTTTAAGAGAGGAAAGAACAGGGGACTGAGTATGATAATTCCAATCTCTTTCTCTATTTTCCAAAAGGATTGTCTGATGTGAGTTATTGATGAAAAGATCTTCTCCGGTATCAGAAAACGATGATCTGATGAATTCTGTA
The DNA here is from genome assembly GCA_014382915.1 of Candidatus Cloacimonadota bacterium. GTDB lineage: Bacteria > Cloacimonadota > Cloacimonadia > Cloacimonadales > TCS61 > JACNIV01. The sequence continues at coordinate 2,647 of JACNIV010000099.1, forward strand.
TTGCAAAACAGTGAACTAATAGTAACTACATAGATAAACAATAATATTAAAAAGTCTGTCATATACTTTTTCATATTTCCATCCTTTTATTTAATTAACATCATTTTCTTTACAGCTTCCGTTTTGTTACTGATATTCAATCTATAGAAATAAATACCTGAAGAAACCGGTTGATTATTTTCATCAGTTCCATCCCAAACCACTTTCCCAATATTCAATTTACAATTTTCAATATTCAATTGTTTCACCTTCTGACCTTTGATGTTATAGATCGAAATCTCTGCGTCCTTTGCGTCCTCTGCGGTGAGATTAAATGAAATCGTTGTGCTTGGATTGAATGGGTTGGGATAGTTCGGATGAAGAGTGATCCCTGGATACAATTCATTTAACTCCTCATCAGGAACATCGCTGGGAATGTTCTGATAAAGTTCAATATTTACTTGCAATTCCTGGGTCGTGATTAATTTTTCTTCATTGGAAAAAACTGCATACCACGAATCTGAAGTTGGAAGAACAAAATCCACAGTATTTCCCGAACTATTTTGATTTATCTCAAATGCTTGAAAATCATTTCCAGCAGTATAATCATTAAAATTTTCTTCATCACAGATAAAGAAACCGATATGACCGGGTGCAGTTGATTTGGAAAATTCGTTATAATCATCGAAATTGGTGCCATATAAAATTTCTTTGGGAAGTTCATATTCCACTACAAAGCGATATTCATCTGCAGGATTGGCAGGAGGAGAATCAGGAGAAATATCAAGAACAGGCATTGTGCCTGGCAGGGTAACATTCCAATTATAATAAATTCCAGCACCACTGTTTGCGATCACTGTTTCCATTCCTGAAGCCGGATAATTTCCGATGCTGCTGGTTACCTGTGCAGTATAGGTGCGGCTGTCTCCCAGAAGAAATTGTTTTTGCCCATTGAAATCCGTCCAACCCGCAGTACAACCCCAACCTGTACAAGGACTGCTGTATAACTTAATTCTTGCACCATCAACCGGATTTCCATTATTATCTACCACATTAACACTGAGAGTGCAGACCTCTGTATATTTCTCGGTAGTATCCCAGATATAGCTGTCTCCTCTCCAGTTAAAGGCAGAAGCAACGGTCCAACCCCAGTTTTCATAACCTCCCGGATTATCAATATATGTATTTACTGGTTCCCAGGCAATCCAGCGTCTATCCCAGAATTCATTGATCTTATGATTATCACTGTACATCACATTAACAGTAGCAGGAATAAGTGAAGCTCTCGCTGTTGCGGAAGTTAAATAGGAATGAACACTGCAAGTACCGATATGTTGTCTGTAAATCCGTACCGGTTGGTCATGATGAGGATTCGACTGGAATGTCATCACATCCTGAATCCATTGAGTTACAGCACCAACAGCACCGTTATCAACTGTATTCTGCTGGCATTTCCAAAGAACCTGACAGGTATCGAGACAGGTTCGAAGCATAGGGTATCCCGCATCGTTGTGATTCATCAGGAAATCACGCCAGAACACTCCCGTAGGCGGATCTGCCGGAGTACCTGTATCAGGATTAATGTAATTCGGAACTTCTTTATGTAATTTCGGATGAACAATATGCCAATAATAAATTTCCCGTGGTATCTCGATCTCCTGGATAATTCCCTCTTCCTCAACCTGATAAACAGCAGTGGAATAATAATCATCACCTTCATAATCAACAATGTCTACATAGTCAAAGAAGTTATCCATCATATACAGGTATTCTACATTCTCAATCAATACCTGTGTATCCATAGAAGAAGAAAGGGTTTGTGGTGCAGTATGCGCTACCTCGAAACAGATTTCATCAATTAAAGGATCGGTAGCATTGATAATTAGATTCGCATACAAATTCTGGGTATCTTCATCCAGTCTGCTGAAATTATCTCTTAGATCGGTTTTAAGCCAGCCGGGAGCAATATCCACAGCAGCTTCAGCATCATCTGTAAGATTTTCCGGTGGTAAAATTGGAACAAGAAAGTTAGTAGCAGATTGAAGCGTAACATAACATTTTTCTCCTGCAGGCAGCAATTTGGAAAAATATACAGAATCAATTAATACCCATTCAGCTGATAATGTGATAACAAAAAAAATAATAAAAACAATAAAAAATACGGATTTCATAATAATCTCCTTTTGTCATTCGAACATTTTTCCCTCTTTAGAATTAAGTAATTAATCATATAATTACTACAATTAATTTTTACGATTCAATTTTCTATTTCTTGTGGAACTTATGTAAAGAACTTTTTCTCAAAATAAAGTTTTTTTCCTAAATAAATAAAATCTGAAACAAAAATTAATGTAATCTGCACCCTATTAAAAAGCAAACGAGAATTCAATGGAAAAAATATTTTATATATTTTCAGTGATTATTTTTATATCTAATAGAAAATTCTTGACTCTGAATTACCGTTTTTTTTGGTTGCTACCTGTTCGGGGCGTAGCGCAGTCCGGTTAGCGCACTGGTTTTGGGAACCAGGAGTCGGAGGTTCGAATCCTCTCGCCCCGACCAATTCATTAAAAATGGTTTGACAGCAATAAGTGAAATCAGAATTTCGCTTTCAGAAAGTAACAAGGGCGTGTAGCTCAGTTGGGAGAGCGCCTGCCTTACAAGCAGGTGGTCGGGGGTTCAAGTCCCTC
>JACNIV010000100.1 GCA_014382915.1 Candidatus Cloacimonadota bacterium
AAGGTTTGTTTAAATCTGCTGATGGTGAGATCTGGGAAGAAGTTGCTTATTTTTCTGGTAGGAGCTGCCACGAAATGGCTTTCTGGGAGAATCATTATGCTGTATCAATCATTGATTATGTCTTAGGAGTTTATTATTCAGATGATTATGGTTCAACCTGGAATGCACCTGTAATGAGTTTTCCGGCCATCATCGATATGTCTTTCAGGAATGATAGCAAGTTATTTGGTGTTGATCCTGGTCCTACAGCTTATTCCGGATTATTAAGCTCTACTGACTTTGGAGCTTCCTGGGAAATTGAATATGGGATAGAGTGCTTATCTTCTGTTTGTCATGATATGTCCGGTAACACTTTTGTGGCTGGATCAGTGCCTGCATTTGATGGTGTGGCAATATGGCTAAATGGAGAAATGATTCCTATGAATGACGGATTACCTAATCTTAATATCAATAATTTGTATGTAAATCCGGCAATGAGCAGTATTCACATCATGGCATTCACAGACAGCGGAGCTTATTTATTAACTAACTATACATCTTCAGAACCTGTTTTGCCAACTCCCGGAATCACTCTCTACAACTTTCCAAACCCTTTCAATCCAAGTACAGAGATCAGTTTTCAGACTTCAGACTTCAGTGGTCAGACTTTAGAAATTGAAATCTATAATTCCAAAGGGCAGAAAATCGATGAATTATCGATTCCAAATAGCCAACCTGACTCTGCCGGACTAAAGTCTTCAATTACCTGGGAAGCAGATAAGTTTTCATCGGGAGTATATCTGTATAAACTGGTTATAGATGGGAAGGAAGTAGCCAATAATAAGATGTTGCTGTTGAAATAAGATTGAAGAAATTATCTATACTTTTCATACTGTTTTTCATTACAGATATTTTTTCTCTCGACCTGCAATTTTTTCGCGAGGATCTATCGTTTGAGATCAAAGAAGATCATTTCTATGTAGATGGGTTGTATTATTTTCGCAACATAAGTAACAAAGAACTAAAACAAAGACTTATTTATCCTTTTCCACAGGATTCTGCATATGGAAAGGTTGACTCTCTTTTTATGATAAACGTTATAGACTCAACTATTACAACTAATTTGCAAATTGGAGATAAAGGTGCTTCCTTTACTATTCAGATCGATCCTGATTCGACGGCAGTTTACAGAATTGGTTATCTGCAGGAGCTTAAGGATAAAAAGGCAGAATATATTCTAACTACAACCCAGACATGGGGCAGACCGTTCGAACAAGTAAATTACACCCTGACTTTTCCCAAAGAACTTTCGCTTGATTCGATTTCCTATATGCCGGATAGTCTGAGGGAAGAAAGTAATAGATATATCTTCTTCTGGTATAAAGAAAACTTCATGCCGGACAGGAATTTCATTATTCATTTCTCAAAGAAAGAAGAATAGAGATTTTTTTACATTCCCAAACAGACCTGTTATTCAACAGGTTAAAAGTTTGGGAACGAGTAAAAAAATAGAATTTTCACATAATTAATCAAGAATTATTACATTGACAAATAAGAGTAGTTCAGGATTTTCAAACAAAAAAAATATATGAAATAAGGTGTTTGATGAAAAAAATAGACCTCCATGTTCATACGAACTTTTCGGATGGTTTGTATTCCCCAAAAGAAGTAATCGATCTGGCCAAAGAGCATGATTATGGTGTTATAGCCATCACCGATCATGATAACATTGGCGGTTATCTTCATATCAGAGATTATGCAAAACAGGTTGGAATAGAACTGATACCGGGAGTTGAAATAAGCACAAATCACAAAGGAAGGGATGTTCACATCCTGGCTTATGATTTTGATCTGGATAACTTGGAATTGAAAGAACTATTACAGAAGATCTATGACAGCCGTTTTGAGCGTGCTGTAAAAATTATCGAAAAATTAAATAAACGAGGAATAGATATTTCAATTGAAGATGTGCAAAACTTTGCTGGAGAGAATAACTATATTGGACGACCGCATATTGCCAGGGCTATGATCGAAGGTGGATATTGTGCCCACAAATACGAGGCTTTCGAACTTCATATCGGAGAACACTGTTATGCCTACGTACCCAAATTTGCGCCATCTTCCAAAAAAGCTATTAAAACAATTCACAAAGCAAATGGGATCAGCGTACTGGCGCATCCATACACTTTGGGAGACGATAGATTGATCTATGACCTTATTCGGTATGGTTTAATGGGAATGGAAGTATTCTATGCAAAATGCAATGATGAAACAATTTATCATTACAATGAAATAGCACAGAAAAACTATCTTATAAGAACTGGTGGCAGCGATTTTCATGGAGATGGAATAGACCTTGAGATTTTTGGTAATTACACAGCTCCTGACTTCATACTCGAAGAAATGAACAGGGGAGAAAATGAATAGATTAGAGAATATTATCGATATTAATAAACGGAAAGGATTCCCACGTGTTTATAGGTTCAACCAGTTTATCCGCTGGTTTACATTGAGCTTTGGCACGCTGGCAATAGTCTATTCTTCCTGGCTGATATTTACAAAAGTTAATGCTGATTCATCTAAATTTCAACAATTTGTTCCGTTTGCCATAATGTTCCTGGCATTGAATTCAGTTTTTCGTAATCTCTTTTCTTTGAACAGTATTCGCTTCCAAAAGGATGCTATAGCTTTTCGATATTTACTGAGAAAATCTGTAAAGATACCCTGGGTTGATATTTTTAAAATAGAGCTTAATGATTCCAAACGAAAAATGATACGTCTGCTATACATAAATAATGGTGAAGAGAAGAATTTTGAATTTACTATTAATTTTCCTGATATGCTGGAGATAGTGAACAGTATTGCAGAAATGAATCCGAACATCAAATATGACGAATTTATTGAGAAAGTGATCATCACACCTCAGGAAAAAGAACAAATCCAGAAAAAACAGGTTGAGACTTCTAAACAAGAGCAGAAAACAGAAGAAAAATAATCTATTAATCCGTTATAATCAAATTTTGCAAATCTTTTATTCTTGACTTTAAAAAAAGGAAACCGCCTTTTTGCTTATAAGCTATGTAAAGATTAATTACGAGGAATAAATTGGAAATAAAAAAAAGATACGCTGTAGTTGGTCCTGTTCACCCTTTCAGAGGTGGAATTTCTCAATTCACTTCTCATCTGGTGGAAACGCTTGGTAAGAATAGTGAGATTCTCTGTATTAATTTTCAGAAACAGTATCCCTCTTTGATCTTTCCCGGGCAGAGTCAATACGATAGAAGTAATGTTTTTCTGCAAGTTCCCAATGAAAGGATATTAACTCCTTACAATCCGCTCACTTTTGGCAAGACTGCAAAGAGAATATTAGATTTTCAACCGGAACAGGTTTTTTTCAGTTACTGGATTCCATTCACAGCTTATGCATATGGTATGATCTCCAGGAAGATAAAGAAAAAATCTAATAATATCGTTATCAAGACAATAGCACATAACCTGGAGAGTCATGAAAAGTGGGCGTTTGAAGATAAATTGACCCGTTATGCCATGAAGTATTCCGATTCGATCATCACACTTTCCGAATCGGTATATGACATTGGCTTGAAATTGTTCCCGAACAAGGATATTATTCTGGGGTTTCATCCTACATATTCCTATTACAATAACAACCGGTTCACAAAAAAAGAAGCCAAAGAAAAAATGGGTTTGGAAGGTAAAAAAGTTATTCTGTTCTTTGGTTATATAAAACCATATAAAGGCCTGGACATTCTCATCAAGTCGCTGCCCTACGTGCTTGAACAAATGCCCGATGCTCACCTTCTTATTGTAGGCGAAGTATATGGAAATTCAAGACCATATTACGATCTTATTAATGATCTGGATCTTAATAATTATATAACTTTCCGCCGACAGTACGTACCCAATGAACAGGTGGAAATATTTTTTAAAGCGTCAGATGTTCTGGCTTTACCATATATTCATGCAACCCAGAGTGGTGTTGCTCAGATTGGTTTTGATATGGGACTGGGAGCTGTGGTTACTCCCGTGGGAGGTCTACCAGAGATAATCACAGATAAAGAAACAGGGGTTGTAGCTCATTCCACTTCACCTGAAGATTTCGCTCTTGCTATCAAAGCTTTTTTCCGGCTTGGAAAAAAACATATCATAGAAAGAGCAGAAAAAGAAAACAGAAAATATTCCTGGGATGTTTTTGCAAAATTAGTAACATAAAAAAAAGGCTCGGAAAACCGAGCCTTTTATAAATCATGTCGAATCTTAAACACCATTCATTTTCATGCCCTTGATAGCATCGATCGGGCAAACTTCCTCGCATTTACCGCAATTTATGCAGGCTTCGGTTATTATGTATTGCTCTTCTCCTTCTATGATAGCAGAAGTAGGACAGGTATCCACACATACACCGCATTTAACACATTCAGAAGTTATTACAAATGACATATTATTTTCCCTAAAACAATAAAAAAGAAATGATTAAATTTCCATTATTTCTTTTTCTTTTGCTATGGAAGCATCGGATATTTTATCTATCCACTTATCTGTAAGTTCCTGTATATCTTTAAGAAGTTTCTTTTGATCATCTTCGCTTATATCGCCCTTTTTTTCCATTTTCCTGGCAGAGTCATTTCCATCTCGGCGAATATTTCTGATCTCGATCTTGCTTTCTTCGGTCATCTTTTTGATCTGGCGCACGATCTCACGGCGGGTTTCTTCGGTTAATGGTTGGAATGGAAGACGGATTACATTTCCGTCATTCTCGGGAGTAACTCCAATATTGGAAGCCAGGATAGCTTTTTCAATTCCCACCAAAATGGATTTATCCCAGGGTTGAATAACGATCAGCCGTGATTCTGGAATGGTGATATTACAAAGCTGTTTGATGGGAGTGGAAGCACCATAATAATCAACTCTGATTTCATCTAAAGATGAAGAATTTGCTCTGCCTGTTCTGGTCTTGGTATAATGTTTTAATAAAGCATTGAATGCGTCATCCATTTTTATTTCCAGCGTTAACTTAAACTCTTCCATGCTTTCCCCTTAATCGTGAATAAAGGTTCCAACTTCTTTGCTTCGTATTGCTTTTTTAAAACTTCCCTTTTTAGAAACATTAAATACTTTTATCGGCATATGGTTATCACGCGCTAAAGAAAATGCAGTCATATCCATCACGGTCAACCTGTCTTTCAGTACATCATCAAATGAGATATCTTCAATGAACCTGGCATTCTTATCTTTCAGGGGATCAGATGTGAAAACGCCATCTACCTTTGTACCCTTAAGTACAAGATCAGCTTTCA
>JACNIV010000101.1 GCA_014382915.1 Candidatus Cloacimonadota bacterium
ATATTAAGGAGGAATTTATTAGTTTCTTCCAGGGTTTTCTTTGTTTTCTCAAATTCCTTAATAAGCTTTTCCTGCTCGGAAGAAGTCTTTTTAAAATCATTGTTATCTTTTTTCATATCAATTCCTTATATCTGATATTATATTTTGACCATATTTCTGCCTGCCCGTTTTGCTTTGTAAAGTATTTTATCTGCCAGTTTAAGAACTTTCTCAGGTTTTGCCAGTTCTTTTGTGTATTCTGCAATCCCAATGCTTACCGTTACTTTAACCTGTTTATGATCTTTTGAAGAAGATATACCCCGATTGTTCGGACTACTGGAAATCCGATCTTTGCTGCGAACAACAAATTGTGTTGATTCCAATGTCTGACGGTATTCTTCCATAAAAACTTGAGCTTCTTTTATGTTTTTTCCTGGAAAGATCACAGTGAATTCTTCTCCGCCATAACGGAAAGATTTGGCTCCGCCGGAAACTTCGCTGAGTTTGGTTGCTACCAGCTTTAAAACCTGATCACCGGTTTTGTGACCATATGTATCATTAAATTTCTTAAAAAGATCTATATCTATCATGGCTATAGAATAATTTTTCCCAAGATTAGCCATAGTTTCCGACAAACTGCGCTTGCCGGGCAGACCTGTAAGTTCATCGATATAAGCAAGAGAAAAAGATGACTCGATAGTGAAAAGAATGAGGATCAATCCTGCTGTAGTGAAATAGATCATGAGGGCAGGATGGGATGAGGAAGAGTTTATACCCAGGAAAAGAGGGAACAGGATACTCACATAACCTGCAGCCAGCACATCGCGGTTTCTGATATAATAGAGCATAAACAGAAACATGCAAAGGAAGAAGATGAGGATTACAGACAGGGAAATATTTCCCACAGTTTTATAAGAAAGAAAAGAACTGAAAATACCGGTAAATCCATGAATATTTTTAGAGAAAGCAGGAAATTCTTTTTGCAGATCAAAGACAAACTTCGATTCGGGTTTATCTATGATAAAGCATATCAGATAGACCAGGAAAACTTCTAAAGCAATAAGTATGAAGTAAAAGATACCGCTCTTCGAAATAAAATTCCGTTTCTTGATCCCGGCAAAAAAAAGAATATTCAGTGGAATTAAAAAGGTCAAAGTGGCAGGTATGATAGAATAGTTATAATTTTCTATGCCACCGAAAACGTTCCCGGCAGCAAGATATGCGATCATCAGAATAACCGATATGAGAATAAGTCCTGTATTATTGGAACGCCAGCCCAGGATGGCTGTAAATGCGAAAAGAAAAAAAGGCATGAGAGGAAATATCACAAGAAATGCACTTAATTCAGAAGTATTATCTATCTTGCCGGAAAATTGCGGCCATTGCCATACCACGATCATAGAAAACAAGATCAATAACAGTGGTATGATAAGAGGAAAGAGCAACCTTCTGGCATTGTAATACAATTTACTCTCCTACTTTCCTATTACTTCCCGTTCGCTTTTTTTCAATCCGGAATATACAAGGTCGTAAGAATCATCTATCATCGAGCAGATAACATTATCGGGAACTGTACCGTCAAGTATTATCGTATTCCAGTGTCTTTTATTCATATGATATCCCGGTAGAACAGATTTGTATCTGTCCCGTAATCCTTCTGCCACCAGGGGATCACATTTAAGGTTCATGTGCAGAGGTTTCCGGGTGATGTTCACCAGCAGGAACATTTTTCTGCCAACTTTGATTACCATGGTCTCATCATCAAATGGAAAATCTTCCGTAACACCCCTCTTCTGTGAACAATACTTTCTAAGAATTTCAAGGTTTATCATTTATATCAACTTTCCTTTCAAAGTTGGATAGATATTTCTTCAAAACAAAATGAGACAGAATACCGGAGATAGCATAAGCTGTGGCAATGCCATAGAACAAACCCTTCTGGTTGAAGAATTTTGAACCGAAATAGGCAAGAGGTATGTATAGCAGAAACATCTGAACGAATATAAGACCGGCAGCTTGCAGGGGCTTGTGAAGGACGTTCAAAGAAATATTGCAGATGTGCATGATTCCCTGCAATCCAAATGCAATAGGCACTATTTTCAAATACAATATAATGGTGGAAACAACTTGCAGGTCTTTATTAAATATTGTGGCAATAGGTCGGGCAGCGATCGTTAGAATGATGAACATCAAAGCTCCCCAGATAACAGCGAACCCTTTACTTAATTTAATACTTAAATGAACCCTGCCGAACTTTTTTGCACCTAAGTTTTGACCTATGAAAGGTCCAAAAACAGATGATAGTGCTCGTATTATTGCTAATCCAAAGAATTCTATACGTGAAGCAACTCCAAAGCCGGCTACGGCTTTTGGTCCATATCCTGCAATAATACGGGTGATGATACCCATAGATAACGGTATCATTATCCTGGCACTGGCTATAGGCACTCCAATGAACAGGATCGATCTCCATGAATCTAAAACTTCCTTAAATTTCAAGTTAGCGAAAGATATCATTTTTTCACGGTAACCCAGCACCCACAAAGCAACCGAAAATGTAGTGAATCTTGCCAGAACGGTGGAGAGAGCAGCTCCGGCAATTTCAAGCCTGGGGAAAGGACCGATACCGAAGATCAACAGCGGGTCCATAATGAAGTTTATGATAACTGCAACCATCATTATCGCACTGGGTGTTTTGGAATCACCTGTTGCCCGGATCGCATTATTACCTACCATTGGCACAACTACGAATACCATTCCATAATACCAGATGCTCATATATTTTCTGATGAGCGGTAATATTTCGGCAGTCGCTCCCAGTGCTGTGAACAGCGGATCAATGGTTAACAGACCAATAATTACAAAAACGATAACTATTAAAAAAGCAAGCGTAAGCCCATCTGTTGTAAGTCTTTGTACTCTATGATGGTCTCCTTCTCCGATGGCGCGGGAAATTACTGCCGATGCTCCCATCCCGATTCCCAGGGCAATGCTGTTGATTACCAGAACCACAGGAAATGTGAAGCTGAGTGCTGCCAGTTCGTTCGTTCCCAGCTTTCCTACATAGAATGTATCCACCAGGTTGAAGGCAACCATCCCGATCATGGCAAAGAACATGGGAATAGTAAGGTTTATAAGTGTTTTGCCTACGGGTCCTGCGATGAGTTTTGCTTTTTTTATTACTCTCTCAGCCAATACAATTCCTTAACTTTTATTTTTATTGGGAAAGTTTATATTTTTATTTTGGAAGTCAATCTTAAAAAATATTTATTCGGTTTTTGGGTGGATTTTAATGTTCAAGTATGCTGCGGAATCGGAACGATCCCAATTCTTTATCCGCTCTGAGCGGACAAGTTTCTAATTTCAAATTTCTCATTGAATTAAACCCGCAGACGCAGGATTAGTGGAATACTGTATTGCTTAGAATTGCAAATAAATCAGGGCTATGATTTGAAATAATCTGATTTAATTTTTTCTGCCAAGGTTTAGGCATTTTAGAATAAATATCTCTAAATTTTTCGACTTGATTAGGCTTTGTCATAAGAAAATCAGTTAATTCAACAGCAGTTTTTAGATCTTTCCTGATTTTATCACTATCTTTGCGTTTAATTGTTAGTAGAAATTTAAATAATACAAAAACAGTTGGCTCAGGCACACGTATTTTTATATCATTGTAATTTATGGTTAAAATGTGATTCTGAATAAAATATAAATATCGTAAGGGTTGAGCAGTAACTTTAAATTCACTGATCAAAACTGCTTTGTTTTTGCTTCGTCCAATCTCTGGTATTAAGAATTCAATCTCAAGATCAGGATGAACAAATTTTGTATAACCACCTATCAGAGAAAATTGTTCCTCAAAATCAAAATCCTTAAGAATTTTTGGAACATCAATTTTGTTAGTTATATTGGGAGGATTAGGAATAAGAAAATCAACATCAGTAGTCCTCAATATCGGGATCGCGGGAGAGTTAGAGAAATAATGTCGGTAAATTGGTAAAACCCAACTACCAATTAGTATAACATTTTCTAATACTCCTTTAATATGGAATTTTAGCAGTAAATCATGAAACAGGTCTTTGTTTTCTTTCACCTAAACCTCTGTAAAATTTCTTTCAAATTTTTTTTAATTTCCCTAAGTCTTTTTTCTAATTTTTTTCTATTGTTTATTGCATCAACAAAGGCTTTAACTTGTGGGGAATTCTCTTTACCAATATATTTAAAAATGATTTTCTCACTCTCACGGTAAGCAAGATAATAGAACCAACCACTACTTCTTTTTTTTCTGGATAAAGAACCCTTTGGTAAAGATGAAATTTGTTTCTCGACTTGCTCTTTTAAAATAACCAGTCGATTTTTCTCTTCTCTTAAAATATCTTTAACAATGCTCATAATTATCCCTGCCTAACAAATCAGAGACAATTTGAAATTGTTAGGCAAAGATTGTCAAGTAAATGCCTAACAAAATTCTTAAACAAAACAAAAGTTAGGCAAAAAGAACCTACCAGCCTACCCACTGACACGTTTGTTAGGCGGATTAATCTGAATTCACAAGTTAGATTATTTCTTAACTTTAAACGTTTTCTTAACTAGAAAACGAACCATTTGGAATATAATTTCCGAATACTCAGCACCGAGAACTTTGGAAATAATATAATTCTCAGGATCTATTGCATATGCAAAAAACTTTGAAAATTGTAAAAATGTTTGTTCAATAGAATCACATTTAACATAATAAGAAATTCGTTTTGCTGGATTACATTGTTCACCCTCTGCAAATTCGATGTTAGGCTCTAGACTTCTACTATAATTTCGGATAATTTATCAATACCTTTTAAACTAATTGATTTTTCTAGTAACTGAAGCAAACGATCATTAAAAAAACGAATATCAATCATATTAGGTTTGGATTTACTGAAAATTGTTTTTTTTATTAAATATTTAGGCATTTCTTGGCCCATAATTATGAAAATTGCAAAACAATAAATCTCAAAAGATATTCTCATATAATCATCTTGCTTTAATGATTTTGGTTTTCTATTAAGTTTTAAGTATTTTTTTGAGAAAAGATTTAAATAGTCTTTTTGTATACTATCCTTCAAATCAGAGCTACAAACAAAAGTTGATATATTTTTAAAAAGTATTTCAGATTTATTTATTAGAAATTGTTGATTATTTATCATTTTTTCTCCTTTGTTTCTTTAGTAATATTTAATAACTGACGCTGTTTGTTTGATTTTTAATTTCGCCTAAAGCGGGCGTGACACTATGATAAACTCGCAAACGTATCGAAGCGGAACATCG
>JACNIV010000102.1 GCA_014382915.1 Candidatus Cloacimonadota bacterium
TGGAAGTTCCCAAAAGAGATGAAAAACCTTTTGCCATCTGGGGAATGAGAAACTGCGATACAAAAAGCCTTCTGATGTTAGACAAGGTTTTTGGTGAAGCTCATCAAATGCCTAAAAAAGATATGTATAAAGATCCATATTGGAAAGAAAAATACGACAATTGCCTTGTTTTCAATCTTGCCTGCAATCAACCGCTTTCCACCTGTTTTTGCAACTGGTTCGATGGCGGTCCTTTCGATAGAACAGGTTCCGATATTTTTGTAGTAGAAACTGATGAAAATTACTTTTTTGAAGCTATTAGTGATAAAGGAAAGAAATTCCTGAAAGATTGCAAAATAACTGAAAATGCATCAGATAAAGAAATTAAAGAAATTGAAAAATTAAAAGAAACAGCCGAATCTTATCTTGCAGAAAAAGAAGATATTTCATCACTTTTTTTTAAAACAAAGGAAATCTGGGATGAACCGATCTGGGATGAGATCGCTGCAAAATGTGTAAATTGCGGAGCTTGTGCTTTTGTGTGTCCCACCTGTCACTGCTTCGATGTTTCCGATGAAGGGAAGGGAAATAAAGGGAAACGCATCCGGCTCTGGGATTCCTGTATGTTCGCTATCTTTACAAAAGAAGCATCAGGGCACAATCCACGCAGCCAATCCACCCAACGTGTGCGACAAAGAGTGATGCATAAATACAATTATTTTATGGATAGTTATGATGAACATCTCTGCACAGGCTGTGGAAGATGTGTGGTTGTTTGTCCGGTAAATCTGGATATTCGAGAAGTCATTAAGAAAATAATAAATTATTAAAATGATGGATGTTGTAAAATGAATTATTATTTTATAAAAATTTGTTTGTTTCTAAACTTCTTTTTGGGAGTACGCTATCGAATTTCTCTTGTTCCCAAATTCCATTTGGGAACACAATTGAACACGAAACTTTGTTTCGTAAATAGTCAAAATAGAGTTTTTAATAATAATGCATTCCCAAATAGAGTTTGGGAACGAGCAATTTTAGGAAGAAGCAGATGAAAAATACATATATTCCCTTTCAAATGAAGGTGAAAAAGATCTATACGGAAAGTCCTGACAGAACATTAAAGACCTTTGATTTGTCATATTTAAATAAAGAAGATAAATTTGATTTTTTACCGGGTCAATTCTGTGAATTTTCCATTCTGGGAAAAGGTGAATCACCCTTTGGGATCGCTTCTTCTCCCACAGAAGAAGATATTATTAAATTCACGGTAAACCGCACTGGTTCGGTTACGAACGAAATTCATTATCTTCAGGAAGGTGATATCGTGGGAATTCGCGGACCACTCGGAAACTGGTATCCTGTTGAAAAGTTCAAAGGACAGGATGTAGTGATAATCGGCGGTGGATTTGCTTTCACAACATTGCGTTCGCTTCTTATTTATATTCTGGGAAATCGTCGTGATTACGGAAAGATAACCGTGATTTACGGCGCCAGGAATCCCGATCTTTTTATTTATAAGGATGAAATAAAAGAATGGGAAAAACGCGATGATCTTACATTGCACCTTACAATTGATAATCCGGTTAAAGGTTGGAATAAACTTACCGGGTTTGTGCCAACGGTAACCAAAGAAGTTTCTCTCGATCCAACTTCATGGTGTGTTGTTTGCGGACCTCCGATAATGATAAAATACACTCTTCCGGTTCTCACTGAAATTGGTTTTCCCGATGAGAAAATTTATACCTCTTTGGAAAGACGAATGAAATGTGGAATTGGGAAATGCGGAAGATGTAATATTGGATCAAAATATGTTTGTATTGATGGTCCGGTGTTTTCATATGAAGAAATAAAAAGAATTCCGGAAGCGTTATAAAAATGAATATTGAAAAATGAATATTGAATATTATTTAATAGAGATTGAAAGAAAAGTCTCTACACTGTGGAGAGAATTGAATATTGAAAAATGAATATTTATAAAAAGAATTATGAATAAAGAAGAATTGTTAGAAAGAACGAAAAAGTTTGCGCATAGATGTGTTAAATTAGCATTATCGTTGCCAAAAACAACATTAGGAAATCATATCGCAAAGCAATTAATAAGATGCTCAACATCGGTTGCAGCAAATTATCATGCAGTCTGTTTGGCTCAATCAAAAGCGAGTTTCACAGCAAAAATTAGTATCGTTTTGGAAGAAGCTGATGAATCTGCTTTCTGGTTGGAATTCATAATAGAAGAAAAATTAGTTATGGAAAAAATAATATCATCCTTACTTGAAGAAGCAAAGGAATTAACGGTAATTTTTTTCTCATCAAGAAAAACTGCCATTGAGAAGTAATGTTCAATTTTCAATATTAAATATTAAATTTATAGGAGATATGGATGGCTAAAGATAAAATTATATTAAGTGAAATGGATGCCAATTTTAAGAATGAGATCGCATCTATGCCGGGAGCAGAACATTTCCAAAGATGTTTCACCTGCGGCACCTGCACTGCTGCCTGTCCTGTTGCGGAAGTTCACGAAGATTATGACCCTCGAAAACTCATCAGGATGTGCATTCTGGGGATGAAAAAAGAAGTATTATCGTCTGATCTTCTCTGGATGTGTTCAAGATGTTATACATGCTATGCTCTTTGTCCGCAGGGAGTTAAGTTTTCTGATGTTCTCGATATTCTGCGTGATATGGCTATTAAAGAAGGTTATATTCCCAAAGAACGTTATCTAAAAGCAAGGGAATTAGATAAATTTGTTCAGGAATTGCGTTGCGAATTGATCAATCAGAAATTGCATCCGGATAAAAAATTAGATGATAAAATTAAAACAAAATTGGAAAAAGAAATAAAAATAAAATGGTAAAATACAAAGCGTAAAGCACAAATAAAAAAAGGAGGGTAAAATGCAAGTAGATCAAACTTTAGATTGCAAAGGGCTTTCCTGCCCGATGCCGATTATTAAGTTGGCTAAAACGATCAAGGCAATGAACAGTGGTGAAGTTTTGGAACTTCTGGGAACTGATCCCGGTTCTAAAACCGATGTTCCTGCCTGGTGCGAAAAAACAGGGAACATTTTTCTTGAGCAAGCTGAAGATGGCGGTACTTTTAAATTTTACATTAAGAAAAAGTAAAGGAGTGACCCGTGTTTAAAAAAGGAGTTTTAAGAGAATTATTCGATACACTGTTCGGCAAAACCTGGCCTATGTGGGTTGGTGGAATTTTACTGGCATTATTGAATATTCTTCTTTTCGTGATCAAATATCCGTGGGGTGCAAGCGGAGGTTATGTAAATATTGGACAGAACCTTTTCCAAAACCTCGGAGCAAAAAGTCTCGGAACAAGCACTCCGATAAGTCTGCACACAGTTGCATTACTGAATATCTTCATCGTTCTTGGAGCATTTATTTCATCTTTGTTCTCCAAAGAGTTCAGTATTAAAGTAGCTCCTGTCGGTGAACTTGTCAAAGGTCTTATTGGTGGTGCATTGATGGGGATTGGTGCAACTGTTGGAATCGGTTGTACAACCGGTGGATTTTTCAGTGGAGTTCCGGCACTTTCCGGAGGAGCTTTGTTCCTTTCTCTCGGATTTATGCTGGGAACTATCGTAGCTCTCAAATACCTTTTGTGGGAGATGGAAGCACTGCCTAAAATGAGCATGGGAAAATCTTGCACATTACTTCCGGGAACAGGAAAGAAAACCGGTTGGCAAAGATGGCTTGGATGGATTCTTATTGCTGTTGTTTTGTATATCTTCAGCAATTATACAGGGAAAGGAACTTCCTTATCGAAAATTCTGGGCTGGCATGTATTTATCGCACTCATTCTTGGAATAATTCTGCAAAGATCACGTTATTGCATTGTCCGTGCTTTTAGAGAACCATTTATGACAGGTGAAGCAACGGCTCCGGTGGCAATAATTATCAGCGTTCTGGTTGTTCTTATTGGCTTTACTGTTCTTAAATATTTTGGGGTTGGAAATGCAGGAGAAACAGCAATTCGAGCTATTGAAATGAAATCTGTTTATGCTAATTTCTGGCTAAGTGCTTTAATAGGTGGATTTATCTTTGGTCTGGGAATGACAATTGCGGGTGGCTGAGCTGTGGGAACACTCTGGCGTGCCGGAGAAGGTCATGTAAAACTGTGGATGTCAATTATTGGATTTGTAATAATGGCTCCTGTTTCCAAAGGATTTATTGTTCCTGCTGTTTTTAAGATTCTTCCTGAATCTTTGCGCAGTAAATTGTTTCTGCCGGATGTTTTAGGTTATACCGGTGCAGTTGTTCTCCTTTTGGTAATACTTCTGCTGTGGTATGTGTTTGTGAAATGGAATGAAAAGACCGGAAAATTTTCCGCATTATAAAGAGGAGGAGAAATGAAAAAAATAAATTATCTGATAATTCTTTCTGCAATTCTTTTTCTAATCTCTGGTTGTGGAAAAGGATTTTCTGAAGGTGGAGTATTTACAGACAGCAAAGCAATGGTGGCAGAAGCAAAAGCTGGCATCAACGAAATCACGTATGAAGATTTCAAAGCTAAACTGGAAAAAGAGGAACTGAGAGTTATTATCGATATAAGAGAACCGGGTGAATTTGCAGAAGGATATATAAATCAGCCAGATGAAAACGATGAAAAAGAATATCCGGAAGCAATGACGAAAAACATTCCAAGAGGCTTATTGGAATTTAAAATAGCTGATATAACTTTTTGGAAAAATCGAAAAAATATGCCGTCTAAAGATAATGAAATCGTTATTTACTGTAAATCAGGTGGTAGAGGAGCTTTAGCTACTGAAACCTTAATGAAGCTCGGTTATAAAAACGTTCAAAACCTGAAAGGCGGTTACAAAAAATGGCTTAATCCAAATGAATCAGAGGAAGAAGATACACCAGCTGAATCAGGCGGATGCGGTTAAAAAAAAGGAGAAAAGAGATGAAAAAAAAATGGATGAAAAACTTATTAGTATTATCTATTATTGTTTTAATCTTTGCAGGTTGTGCAAAAAAGAACGATCTTGATACTTTATTAACTTACATGGATAATAATGGAATGACAGTAAAAGAACTATTCGATTCATGGATCATAAAAGCAGAAGATGTTCATGATAACATGGCAAGTTATTACTTAATGGATATTCGTGGAGAAGATAAGGACAAAAACGGAATTATAGATTATGATGATGGTCATATTACCGGAGCTGTTTTAACTTCTTTCTCTACAATTCTTAACGATGCAGAGAAAGCGGGAGAAAAAACGATAGTGGTCGTATGCTACA
>JACNIV010000103.1 GCA_014382915.1 Candidatus Cloacimonadota bacterium
TTGGTATTAAACACGGTCAGGCTCAGATGAGTGTGTTTGAAGTGGTGGAAGAGTAAGGTTAATTCTCTGAATATGTCGCAATAACTGATCTTCATTATCCACATGAAGAATGGAGGACTCTGATGTCTGATAAAAAAGAATTAATTTCATACTGTGGTTTGTATTGTGGCGAATGTCCTAATTATACCGGTAAAATTGCTGACCTTGCCAGAGATCTGAGAAAAGAATTACGCTGCGTTAGATTTGAAAAAACTGCTGATGTACTTTCTGAACTATCTTTTTTCAGTATGTTCAAAGACTACAAACAATGTTATGATGTTCTTGGTGGTATGGTAAAGCTTCGTTGTAATCATGCCTGTAAAGACGGTGGTGGTAATCCATACTGTAAAATTAGAACATGCTGTCTGAAAAAGGAAATTGAAGGATGCTGGCTCTGTGCTGAATTTGAGACCTGTGAAAAATTAGATGAGTTAAAAGCAAATCATGGCGTGGCTCACATCAAGAACTTACGAAAGATCAATAGAAACGGAATCGATGGATTTCTTGAAGGGCAAAAACACTGGTATATAAAACCTAAATCGGAATAGCTTCAATATCAAGTTCAGTTTGATATTATACTGCTAAGGTTTTTATCATCATTTTTTTACAGAATATTTTTTTTATTGACACATAATTTCGATGAACTTAAAGAAGTAGTGTCTAATTCTAAAAAAAGGGAACTATGAGTGAAATGTTATTATGAGAAGATATAAGATTATTATCTTAATTGGTTGACGGGGTAATACATAGTTGTGCGATCTTTAATATATTTATAAATTACCTTGTTTTTAAATTAAATTCGACGAAGGGATAGATTTATGATTCAATGTGTTAAAGATATTTTTCAAGATAAGGAAACTATAATAAAAGTTCAGTCAAAGCTTCCATATCTGTTTCAATTAGCTGAACTGGAAAGTCAACGTGCTGGAAAAATTGGTATGGAAGTTGGTGTTTTAAGGGAAAGAATTCTTGTCTCATTATTAATATACAAATTCGGTGAAAACAATGTTAATACCGAAATTCCAATAACAGAACATGAAATAGACGCTTTTCTTTTCAATAAACCTATTTCAATTAAGACAAAAACCGGAACTAGCTATTCTGGTGTTAAACTGATTTGGACAGTTGATCGTGAAAAGGTATTAAAATTTAGAAGCAATTACCAACCATCTTGCGATATGTTATTCACTCAAATTGTGTGGGATAACAAAGGTGCATTGTACTATATTCCAAAAGAAACTCAGATACAAGTACTCAAAGTATTGGGAAGTGATAATTATATTAAACTTCCACCTCAAGGAACAAATCCTAGGGGCGTTGAAATAACTTCAACCGCTTTAGAATCATTAGTTAAGCATGAACGAACACTAAGGATTGAAATTGACTGGATAAAAAGCCATATTGATTTTAATCCTTACGAAAAATGGGTAGCACATTGGAAACAGAATTAATAAAACATAGAAAAAAGGGTACAGAAACAAGCTCCTTCGGGACATCCGGAAGAGTAAACCACGATTCCACTAAATTTTATAACAGTAGGCTTTATGAAGGATTGAACAACAGTAAAAAAGTAGAGTTTGTTGAAAATGAAATTCCTAAAAAATATTTAAACAAAATCTTTTGTAAATCCAGTGAAAAAATGGATGAACTTCCAGATAATAGTGTTCATCTAATGATAACTTCACCACCCTATAATGTTTCAAAAGAATATGATGATGATTTAAGTCTAACCGAATATTTGGATTTGCTCAATTCCGTTTGGAAAGAGACATATCGAATTTTGGTTCCCGGTGGTCGTGCTTGCATTAATGTTGCAAATCTTGGTCGTAAACCTTATATTCCATTACATAGTTATATTATTGAAGGAATGCAAAAAACTGGTTTTTTGATGCGTGGTGAAATTCTATGGAATAAAGCATCCAGTGCCAGTCCATCAACAGCCTGGGGTAGTTGGCTTTCCGCGGCAAATCCAGTATTACGAGATATTCACGAATATATTTTAGTTTTCTCAAAAGATTCTTTTTCAAGAAAAAAAGGTAAGAAAGAGAACACAATTAAAAAGAAAGAATTCCTTGAATGGACAAAAAGTATTTGGACTTTCCCAGCAGTTTCAGCAAAAAAAATTGGTCATCCGGCACCTTTCCCGGAAGAATTACCACACAGGTTAATTCAATTATATTCATTCAAGGATGATGTCATTCTTGATCCATTTGTAGGTAGTGGTACTACTTGTTTATCTGCATTGAAGGACGGAAGAAATTTTGTAGCTTATGATAATGACCCGGATTATATCGAATTAGCAAAAAACAGAATTTCGACGTATAGAAATCAATTAAATATTTTTGAATACATTGAGAAATGAAAGCTTTACAAAAGGTTATTATACTGCGAGCTTCGTAGTTTATTATGATGTTAGGCATCGAAAGGGAAAATAGGATCGGAATATGAACTCAGATTCAATACACCTGCCTTATGAGATGAAGATCAACATCGAAGCAACAGACATTGACCTGCTGGGTCATGTAAATAATGTAGTATATCTCCGCTGGGTACAGGATGTTGCCATTGCTCACTGGTTTGCCGTAGCTACTGAAAGCCAAAAAAAGAAACTCTTGTGGGTGGTTGTACGACATGAGATCGACTACAAGCGACCAGCTTATGCAGGTGATACTGTTATCGCACGTACGTGGGTGGGCTTGGCATCGCGTCGAGCTTTTGAACGACATACCGAATTGATACGAAAATCCGATAGGAAGTTGTTAGCCAGGGCTCGTACTCTCTGGTGTCCGATAGATTCTAATACCAGAAAACCTGTCGATGTCGACGCTGACGTCTACGAGAGGTTTTCCACCCAAAACCAAACCAACACCTGATAAAGCTTTTAATTCGACCCGCAAGCTCACACTTTTTTTTCATCTTGAAAAGCAGCATATTTTTTATTTCATGCTTTCAGGTGTGAACCACATAATGTGAAGATATATATTTCTCATTTTTTTGCAGAATATTTTTTTTATTGATATATAATTTCGATGAACTTAAAGAAGTAGTGTCTAATTCTAAAAAAAGGGAACTATGAGTGAAATGTTATTAAGCGAAAAATCATTCTTGTCGAAGTTGGTATTTCCATCATCGGATTTTGTTGCGGAACGACTCCCGAATATATTCAAGCAATTCGGAAAGTTGTTGACAATTACATAGAAAATAATTGAAATTGAAACTGATAATTTCCTAAATAGGAGGAGACAACAATGGAAATAAAGACTTATATGCAAAAAGATGTCAAAACGTGTACAGAAAACGAAACTATAGATTCAGTAGCAAAAATTATGTCGACTTATGATATTGGATCCGTAGTGGTTGTAAAAGATGATATTCCTATTGGTATTTTCACAGAAAGAGATTTACTTAAAAGAGTGGTAGCAAGTGGAAAAAATCCTAAAAAGCTCTTAGTTAGAGAAGTTATGACCAAAGAACTTATTACGGTGGCTTCAAATGAAAAACTAAAAGCAGTTTATCATGTTTTTGTAACAAATCATATTCGGCATTTACCTGTTATGGAAAATGGTCAATTAGCAGGAATTATATCTTTGAAAGATATTGCCAGAGTGGTTGATCAACAGATATTTGGTCTGCGTTTCAATAAAGTAAATTTCTCTGGAGATTATTAAGATTAGAATTCTTGGTTCGTTATAGAACAAACTCCTTTTTATTATCTGAAAATCATAAATGCATTTGAAAAATATATTTGACAGGAAAATCCCGGCTAAAAAACTCCTTTCTCTGTGTGGGTGATTAGCTCAGTTGGTTAGAGTGCTACGTTGACATCGTAGAGGTCACAGGTTCGAATCCCGTATCACCCACCATTTTTGTTTTCATGTTAAGAAAAAATAAAGCACAATCTATCATATCTATGCTGCGATACGAGCTAGAATGTTTGTCTTACACATAGATTAAATTATAATGTAATAAAACAATAAAAAAGGAATTGATCGTGGATTGGAAAAATGAATGGAAAATATTGCTGTTGATGGTGATCATCTTTCTCGCAGCTTATCATTTACCTATCGGTGAATCCCGTTTTCAGGGTGCTGTTATCGAATCATTCCATCTGCTCAAAGAATATGCCCGGCTGCATGTTGTTCTTTGCCTGATCCCGGCTTTGTTCATTGCCGGAGCTATCGGAGTATTCATATCCAAAAATGCAGTGATGAAATATCTTGGAGTTCGCGCAAAACGGATCGTAGCATATTCTGTTGCTTCGGTTTCCGGGGCAATACTGGCAGTTTGTTCCTGCACGATCCTTCCTCTTTTCAGCGGAATTTACAAACGAGGTGCCGGTATCGGTCCGGCTACTGCTTTCCTATATTCCGGTCCGGCGATCAATATCCTGGCGATTATCCTGACAGCACGCATTCTCGGATTGAAAATCGGGATTGCCAGAGCTGTTGGAGCAATTGTTTTCAGCATTGTGATCGGATTGATCATGGGATTGATCTTCCGAAAAGAGGAACAGGATAAAGCACAGCAGCAGATGCTGATGCCGGAGATCGAGGTTGACCGACCATTCTGGCAAAACCTGTTATTTTTTACTACTATGACCGGTATCCTGATCTTTGCCAATTGGGCTGAACCGTCCACCCAATCCGGATTATGGTATGTTATCTATCAAGCAAAATGGATCATTACTTTCGTATTTTCAATTGTCCTCGGAATTATCCTGGTTATGATCTATAAGATGAAACCATGGAAGATTCTTATCACAGGTTTTGCAGTCCTAATTGCTGGATTTGTTTCGGGTTGGCAGCCGGTTTTCCCATTTGTGGTTGGAGTAATCGGTCTTTCTTATTTTACGAGTAAAGACAGGGGAGAGGTTGGTGAATGGTTTTCTTCCACCTGGGAATTTGCCAAACAGATATTGCCGCTGCTATTCTTCGGAGTGCTGGTTGCCGGCTTTCTATTGGCTCGACCGGGACATGAAGGATTGATACCTTCCCACTGGATAGCGAAACTTGTAGGTGGAAATTCGTTCTTTGCAAATTTCTTTGCTTCGATAGTGGGTGCTTTTATGTATTTTGCAACACTTACGGAAGTTCCAATTTTACAGGGATTGATCGGAAGCGGAATGGGAAAAGGACCTGCATTGTCCCTGCTTCTCGCCGGTCCTGCCCTGTCTTTGCCGAATATGCTTGTTATCCGCAG
>JACNIV010000104.1 GCA_014382915.1 Candidatus Cloacimonadota bacterium
GAAGATACTTGACGGCACTCTCCCATCGGATATTCCTCTTCAAGAAAACAAGAGAGGTAAATTGATTCTGAATCTTAAAATTGCTGAGAAATTAGATATAGTTTTCCTACCCTCGTTGCTTAAAAATGCTGAAATTATTGAATAATCCAAGGAAGGTTTAGGATGATAAATAAAAGAAAAATTGTAAAAAAAGGTAAGAGAAAGATAATTCCTGATTTTTTTACCTCATCGATTCGAAGAAAAATTTCTTCCAGTTTCATTATTGTCATTGTTCTTGTATTGTTTATGCTGCTTATAAGTTACTTCCAACTTAAAAAAGTTAGAAGTTCCTGTGAACAAATAATTCCCAATAGCAGGCAAATGAATCTCAACCAGAATATAGCTCTGGAGATTTTATCCCTGGATTCTAATATTGAGCGGTTTTTTATAATCGGGGGCGTACAAATTCAAGAGGATATTTTTCATGACCTCGAGAATATGACTGAACATCTTGAATCTATGAAAAAGCAAGACAATGAAAGAACTATGCCAATTATAAAAGAGCTTGAAAATATAACAGCAGATTTGAAAAAAGATATACTTGGAGCAATAGAGACGGAAACAACGAAACCAACATCAAGAGAGATGAATGAAAAAATAATCTCCGTTTACTCAAAAATAAAGAATGCCAAGCAATTGCACCGGGAACTAACTACAAAAATCCTTACTCAATTGCATGATACTGTTAAAGAACAAAGTAGTATTACACATAATATGATTTATCAGTTTGTGATACTGGGAATACTGGTTTTCCTTTTAGCTATTTCAGCTTCCTTATTGTTGGCAAAAATCATCTCAAAACCAATAGTGGAATTAAGAGATGCTTCAAATAAGGTTGGTGAAGGTAAGTTAGATACACAAATACAAATTGAATCAAAAGATGAAATAGGTCAATTAGCTTTTTCTTTTAACCGGATGGTAAAGAATATCCGGCAATCCGGACAGGAATTGCAGGAATCTGAAGAAAAATATCGCACTCTGATAGAAAAAATGGAAGAAGGAATAGGAATTGTTGATGATAAAGAAAGTTTTATTTTTTTAAATCAAGCAGCTGCCACCGTTTTTGGGTATCCTAAAGAACAATTGCTCGGAAGGAACTTGAAGGAATTGATGACCCCAGAAGAATTCCAACGAGTTCTTAAACAAACCTCAATTAGAAAAACGGCAAAGCCAGGTAAATATAAACTTTCCATCATTAGAAAAGATGGAGAGAAAAGGACTATTATAGTAACTGCTACTCCTAAATTTGATGATTATGGGAAATTTCAGGGTACTTTGGGAATATTCAGCGATATAACTGAGCAGAAACAATCGGAAGAGGAATTAAAAAGTAAATCAGAACAAATTATTTCCGACAAAGAGAAAATTGAAGAACTATATAAAGACTCAGAAGAAAACAGAAAATCATTGCTTAGTATTCTGGAAGATGTTGTGGAAAAGGAAAAAGATTTAAGGAAAAGCGAGGGGAAATACCGGTTATTAGCAGAAAATACTCTGGACTGTATCTGGAAAATGGATAAAGATCTGAAGTTTACATATATTAATCAATCCATTTTTCCACTGCTTGGTTATACTCGGGAAGAATGGACAGGAAGCAAATTAGCTGAACATTGTTCAAAAAAAGAAATGCAGCATTTTATGAATATAGTAGAGGGTGAATTAAGAAAAAAAGATACATACTCTGCAATGTTTGAAATGAATTTATTTCACAAGGATGGCAGAGAGATTCCACTCGAGATTCTCGGTAAGATATTACTTCATGAGAATAATAAGGTCGTTGGATTTCAGGGTAATGCTCGTGATATCACAGAGCGTATTCAGGCAGATAGAATACAAAAAACATTATATGACATTTCCAATGCTCTAAGTACAATTGAAAATATGCATGAACTCTTCAGTAAGATAAGAGAATTTTTGAATAATATTATAGATACCACCAATTTCTATGTTGCTCTTTACGATAAAAGAACTAAAATGATTTCCTTTTCTTATATTGTAGATGAAAAGGACAAGATCTCTTCGTTCTCTGCCGGTAAAACACTTACTGATTATGTAATTAATACGGGAAAACCGCTTCTTGCAACAGAAAAAATTCAAAAAAAACTGGTTCATTCAGGAAAAGTGAAAATAGGTGGAACACCTTCAAAAGTGTGGTTGGGAGTTCCATTAAAGATCGAAAATAAAGTCACTGGTGTAGTGGCCGTACATAGCTATAAAGATGCAAATCTATTTTCTGAAAAAGATATGAAAATACTGGAATTTGTTTCTGATGAAATAGCTCGTGCTATCATACGCAAACAAGCAGAGGAGGAACTTAAAAAATCTGAAGAAAGTTATCGAGGTCTTTTCAATAGTGCAACCGATGCGATTTATATTCAAGATAAAGACGGAGTTTTCGTAGATGTTAATGAAGGTGCTGTAAAAATGTATGGTTATCCACGTGAATTCTTTATAGGTAAAACTCCGGAGTTTCTTTCTGCACCCGGTAAAAATGATATGAAGAAAATATTGAAGATGGTGCAGAAAGCCTATATGGGTAAACCTCAGCGATTTGAATTTTATGGATTGAGAAAAAATGGAGAAGTTTTTCCAAAAGATTTACAATTGAACAATGGTACATATTTTGGTGATAAAGTGGTGATTGCATTTGCTCGTGACATCACCAGACGCAAGCAGATTGAAAGAACACAACAGGCATTGTATAGTATTGCTAATGCTGTAAATACTACTAAAGACCTGCAGGAACTCTTTGATGAAATACGAAAACAACTTAGCGCCGTTATCGATACAACTAATTTTTTTGTTGCTTTCTATGATGAAAAAACAGGAGCACTTTCATTACCCTATGAAAAAGACGAAGAAGACGAATTTGATTCTTTCCCGTCCGGGAAATCCATGACTGCTTATACCATTCAATATGGAAAGCCTTTACTTGCTACAGAAGAATTTATGAACCAATTGAGTGAAGAAGGTAAAATAGACGATATTGGAACAATGAGTAAGATCTGGTTAGGTGTACCTTTGAAGTTTGAAGATAAAATAATTGGCCTTGTTGTGGTTCAAAGTTATGATGATCCTGACCTCTATAATGAAACAGATCTGGAAATACTATCTTTTGTTTCCGATGAGATCGCTCTGGCTATTGAACATAAGAAAGCAGAAGATCAAATAATAAACTCATTGAAAGAAAAGGAGATCCTGCTTATGGAAGTTCATCATCGCGTAAAGAATAATATGCAGATCATCTCCAGTCTACTGAAATTACAAGCAGGATATGTGAAGGATAAACAGGCTCTGGAACTATTTAAAAACAGTCAAAATAGAGTAAAATCAATGTCGCTTATTCATGAGAAGATCTACAGATCTAAAGATCTAGCAAGTGTCGATTTTGAGGATTATGTAAAGAGTTTGTCTTATAATTTGTTCTCAACCTATGGCATTAATACTAATAAGGTAAAGCTTGAGTTGAAGGTCGCAAAACACTCAATTGATATGAATAAAGCGATTCCCTGCGGGTTGATCGTCAATGAATTGCTTTCCAATTCACTTAAGCATGCTTTCCCAAAAGGAAGATCAGGAAAAATAGTTGTAGGATTATCAATTAATAAAAATGATGAATTTGAACTTACCGTAGAAGACAATGGAATAGGGATGCAGAAGGAAATTGACCTGGACAAATTAGACTCTCTGGGACTTCAGTTAATTGATGCACTAACAAGTCAATTGAAGGGTAAAATTTCTTTTGATAGTAATAATGGAATGAAAACTAAGTTGATATTTCCAAGTTAGGATAATTTGAATTACCGGTATCGATTTATTCCTACCCGAGAATTTTTTATAAAATCGAGAAAGATTTTTTGTTCTGTTGTTAATTCCTTTAATTGCTCTGCTTTTTCTATTGCCTGAGAAATATTCAATCCTGATCTGTAAAATATTCTGTAAATGTCTTTAATAGCCTGTAACTGCTCTGGAGTAAACCCCTTTCTTTGCAGGCCAATAATGTTCAGTCCTTCGATTTTGTAAGGGAAACCAATACCTCTTGTATAAGGAGGTATATCTTTTTTTATTCCGCTGACACCACCCACAAATGCATGAACTCCAATTTGAACAAATTGAGCAATTGCGGTCAAACCGCCCACAATTACAAAATCGTGGAGATGGCAATGTCCTGCCAGGTTCACAGAATTGGCCATTATCACATTATTTCCTATCTGGCAATTATGCGCTATATGAGAATAAGCCATTAAAAGACAGTTGTCACCTATTGTGGTATGTTCATCCATTGTAGCAGATTTATTTACAGTACAGAATTCTCTGAATGAATTATTATTGCCTATTATCAACTGGTAGGGTTCGTCTTTGGCTTTCAAGTCCTGTGAATCGGAACCTATCACAGCTGAATGGAAAAACTTGTTTCCATCACCAATAGTAGTATTGCCATCTAACACAACATTACTCATGAGAATATTGTTACTGCCCAGTTTTACATTTGGCTTGATAATACAAAATGGTCCGATTTCACAGTTGTCGCCAATTACAGCTTCAGGAGAGATTATAGCAGTTGGATGTATCCTGGACATCTTATCTCTACTTTTTCATCACCTTTGCCAGGAAATCGCCTTCGCAAACTTTATTGTTTCCCACATAGGCATCACCATGCATTTTTGCCAGTCCGCGTTTCATGGAAATAACTTTCAATTCAAATCTTAATGTGTCTCCTGGAACTACAGGTTTGCGAAATTTCACATTATCGATAGCAGCAAAATAAGCCACAAATTCTTCAGGATTATCCAATGCATTTAGGAGCATAATTCCACCTGTCTGAGCCATTGCTTCCACTATGAGCACACCTGGCATCACAGGATGCTCTGGAAAATGTCCCTGGAAAAAAGGTTCGTTGAAAGTTACGTTCTTAATACCCATAATACTTTCACCAGCATCAAATTCTATTATTTTATCGATTAGTAGGAAAGGATAGCGGTGGGGAAGTATCTTCTGGATGGCATTAATATCAAATACTACATCTTCCAGCTTCTTTTTCTGGTATGTCTTCTGCAGTTCCTGCTTTTTGCGAAGGTTACGCAGTTTTTTTACAAGTTCCACATTTGTTTTATGACCGGAACGAGCAGCCAATATATGCCCTTTTATAGGAACTCCCAGAAGTGCAATATCACCAATAAGATCTACTACTTTAT
>JACNIV010000105.1 GCA_014382915.1 Candidatus Cloacimonadota bacterium
TATCCTATATAGGAAAAGGTGATTTCTGGTCAGCTTCAGTAGGTAGAGGAAAATACGAGATTGGAAGCAATATTGGTGGGAGTATCATCTTGAACGATGATTGTAATGATTATGGTTACTTTAGTAATAAGTTCATTTTTAAAGAACTTTATATATCATTTCTGCATGCCACCCTCATACCGGACAGCACAAGCTATGAAGATGAAAAAGAATATACAGATAAATTCCTGGTGGTTCATAAAATCGGTTGGACACCAAATAACAACTTTGAACTTTTCCTGGGTGAAGAAGTTATTTATGGCAACAGGAATATCGAGGTGAGTTACCTGTTACCTTTAACGTTCTGGAGAGCTACAGAGCATAATCTTGCCGACCGTGACAATGTACTGATCTTCGCAGGAATGAATTGGAAACCGATTAATAAAAATCTTATTTATTTTAATTTTATTTTGGATGAACTGCGAAAAAGCGAAATTTTTGGAGATTGGTGGGGAAACAAATATGCCTTGCAGATGGGAAATTCCTATACTTTTGATCAGCAGAGGAATTTGAAGTTAAGTTTGGAATTCACAGCGATACGCCCCTGGGTATACACGCATAAGATACTCCACAACAAATTCTCTCATGATGATATTGGGCTTGGCTTCCCGGATGGAAGTAATCTAATTCAATTCGCAGGTGAATTTAATTTCGATATACAAAAAAATCTGAATTTTAACATCAACTCATCTTTTACTCGCCAAGGAAGCCTTGGAAATAATTTCAGTATAAATTACAATGATAGACCATCTGATAAAGCTGAATGGCTGGAAGGAGATATTACTAACAGACTTTCCATCTGCCCTGTAATCACCTGGCAACCTTTAGCTCATCACCGTCTGAAAGTTGGACTTACTTCAATACAAATCGAAGAAGAAGATATGGAAAACGAGATATTCATCAGCTACCAGGCAATTTATTAATGGATATTATTATCCTGGTTTTCTCCCTTTTCCTGGTAATTCTTGGATTGGGTATCCTACGAAACTGGAAAGTTAAATCCCCTGAACAAAACACTTATACCATCTTGATAGCCTGCCGTAATGAAGAAAGCAATTTACCTGAATTATTTCAATCTCTCAGAAAGATCGACTACCCGAGCGATAAATTTGAGATAATACTCGTAGATGATGCATCTGATGATGACTCTTTCAGGCTGATCAGCAAATTCTGTTCTGATTCAGAGAATGCGAAATGCTTCCGTTTAGAAAAAAAGGATCTTGAATATTTTGGTAAGAAAGCCGCTCTCAAGAAAGCAGCTGATAAAGCGATTTACGATTTTCTGCTCTTTACCGATGCCGATTGCTTCCCACAACCAGATTGGCTGAAAAGCTATAACAAATTCATCTCAGATAAAACCGGTATGGTAGTGGGAAATTACAAAGAGAAAAATGCATCGAGTTTCCGAATTTTTTGCAACCGGATATCTTTTGCTATTTATGCGGGAACAATTGGATTGAATTGCCCTTTCAGCGCCTCTGGTGGCAATATGACTGTACGTAAGCAAGCATTCCTGGAAGTAGGCGGTTACGATAGAATTAAACATTACATAGCTGGAGATGATAAACTGCTTCTTAATCTGATAAGGAAAACCAAATGGCAGATATCCTATAACCCGGAATTTATTGTACAAACAAAAGCAGTTTCCGATAGAGATAGTTACCATCACCAGCAGAAAAGGCGTTACGGAAAATTCGGTATGTCTTCATTCGGATTTAAGATAATATCGCTTTTGGTTTTATTGATATATCTATATATTCCTGTGAGATTTTTTGTTTTCAAAGATTGGAAAAGCGTATTGGTTTACCTGTTTGGAGCTCTGTTTTTCTGGATGATAAATCTTACAAAACATAAATTTAGATTTAGAATGATCGATCTAATCTTTATTCTGATCTATCCTTATTACTTGATCATATATTCACTGTTAGGAACTTTCAGCACCTGGAATTGGAAGAACTAATCTGTGAGTTCGGAAATTGTGACGAATTTATAACCCATCTCCCGGATATCTTTAACTAATATATTTAAAGCGTCCACAGTTACACTTCGATCTCCACCACCATCATGCAATACAATGATCGAGCCTGGTTTCAACTTTTTTAAAACCTTTCCTACAATTTCATAGGGATGAGCATATTTGAAATCTTTTGGTCCGATATCCCATAAGATCATCTTTTTTTTCATTTTTTTCAATAAAGATATTAACTGAAATGAAGTCCTGCCAAAAGGTGGTCTGAAATGAATAGGCTGGCTGGCTCCTGCCTGCATAAGCAGTTCATCGGTTCTTTCGATCTCGTTCCTGAGCCATTTGAGTGATCTACTGCGCATGGTTTTATGAGAATAGGAATGATTTCCAATTTCGTGACCATCGGAGACGATCCTGCGCACGATGTCTGGATTTTGCTCAGCCTTCTCTCCTCTTAAAAAGAAGGTTGCTTTTATGGAATATTTAGCAAGTATATCAAGGATCTGATCTGTGTAAGGATCTTGCGGACCATCATCAAAAGTCAGGGCAACAGACCAGCTTTTTCTATTGCCATGTCGCATAATTGTACCCTTCATTTTCTTTCCTTTCTCCATATATAATCTAATTAGTTGACTGTTTACAGCAACTTCTTAAATTCGGAAATGATTAAGAAAGAATATTGACTGAAAGGTCAAGAATTTTAAAGAAAGATATATGAAGAAGATATTAAAGAATAAAGTAATATATATTATTAAATTTATTATAACATTAACAATTTTGTTTTTCATATTTCGCAAAATAGATTTTCAAATGCTGCTTTCTACCTTTAAACATATCAAGCTCTGGATCATTGCAGTAATTATACTTACGGCCAGTATTAAGATCCTGATAGAATACAGAAATTGGGGACATTATCTCAAGATCGATCCACAATATTCACCCAAAAGATCGGAAATATTCAAATCCCTCATGATAGGGCATTCATTGCGCTTTCTGCTACCGGGCGGTCATGGCGTGATCGGTAAGATGTATTTTGTAAATAACAAGAAAATGATGACTTTCATGTCTTTGGGAGTAGAAAAATTCTTCCAGATCTGGATCAATTTTGTGTTCGCCAGTTTTGCTTCGATCTTTTATTTCAGACACAAATCGATTTTTCCTACCATACTCATTTTTGTTTTTATTCTTGCTTTCCCCTTCCTGGTTTACCTGATAAAGCATATTAAGCATAATAATAAATTTGAGGTTTACTTCAAGCAGTATTTAAAAATCGTACCGCGTATATGTTATATGCAGGGTATTTATATGGCTTTAACGATTCTCCAGTATTTTCTCATCCTGAACATTTTTTCTGAATTTCATCCCTTCTCGGCAATTATATCAATCCCGCTCATTTTATTTGCGAATGTGATTCCAATAACTTATGCCGGATTAGGATTAAGGGAAAAATTCGCGATGGAAGTACTCTCTAAATATGGGATTTCTCCAGAGATAGCTATTACAGCTTCTTTGACTGTGTTTATTTTTAACTCGGTATTGCCGGCTCTGGTCGGTGTTTATTGCATTTTACGTAGAAAAAAGAGGAATACTTAACTTCTTTTACTCTCGATACGTAGTTTCACACCTTCCCCACAATTTCTACATATGAGCATTTCTTTTCTGTCTTTTAGAATTTGATTTCTTATTTTTTGGATTTTCTCGTTTTTCCAGAGTTTTGAGAGAGGAGTTTCTTTGATATTTCCGATTTTATATTCCACATCTTTATCAAAACAACAGATTGCTACTTCACCATCCCAGTTAACCACAGCATTTGTCCAGATACGGCGGCAGCGATTCTTTATTCCGAATTTAAGTTCGAAGTCATCTCCTTCAATTTTGTATCTTCTATATTTGGGATTTTCAGGAAGGAAGTTAAAGACATCATCTTTGGAATAGATCTGCACTGTTTTCAGTTCCAGATTATCCACGTTCAGTTCTTTTGCCAGCCTGCGAATCTCATCAATCTCATGTTCATTATGCTTCATTACCAGGAACTGCCAGCGGATGAATGGTGTTTTTGAATTTAGTTTCTTTTTAGCAGCTACTATCTTATTCACGTTTTCAATCACAGTATCAAGTTTACCATTAATCCTGTATTTGTTATATGTTTCCTGGGTAGTTCCATCCAGAGAGATTATCATGGAATCAAGACCGGATTTTATAACTTCTTCCGCATCCAATTCGACATTTCCGTTAGTAGATACCAAAGTGAATAAACCGTTATCGGAAGTGTATTTTACCATCCTGGAAAAGTCTTTGTTCAGGTAGGGTTCACCCTGGTTCCAGAGTACCACCATAAAAGCTGTATGCTTTATTTCATCGATCAGTTTCTTAAATGTTTCATAGTTCATGTATCCTTTTGGTCGTTTCAGAGTTCCGTTCCCGGATGGACACAACGGACATTTCAGATTACAGATATTAGTCGGTTCGATCATTACGACAGGAGGTGTACCCCAGAAGATGCTTTTTTTAAACATAAGAGAAATAATATAAGAAGAATATACTTTTATAGCATTGAACACTCTTCCAATTCGGAAACTTTTCTGTAATAATCTAATATTTTCCTTCAACATATTTCCATACCTTGAAAGATTTAAATAAAAAGGTGGATTTCATTGTCAATTGATAAAATCTCTTTCAATTCCTCATCTTAGTCTTCTCATACGAGTAGAAGGAGTTTGTTAACCTTGAAAAGGTCAACTTTCTGCTCATTTTCGTAAGAGACCTTTTCAAGATTTCTTTCACCCATCATATTGAAGCGTTCCCAAACAGGGGTTTAGGAACGAGAGTAAGAAATTTATTCTGCGCTTAAAAAAAACCCCGCAAAATGCGGGGTTATAAAAAATTCAATAAATTAGAATCTGCGATGCAGACCGATCCAGGGAGAAATGGCATCATGAGTTGCAAGATCGGTATAAAGGAAATTATTATGGAATTTGATACTTGTGGAAAGTGACCACTTTTTGTAATTCCAGAAGAAACCATTGAACATTTGCCATTCTGTGGCTACATGAGTACCAATCACTCCGTTCGCATCATAAAAATCACCTTGATCTTCGGAATAAGCATTAGAAAATCCGAAATCCGACCAACCTTGATAAGTCAAGTTGAAATCTTCACTGAATTTCTTCAGATTTGTATACCAGTTAATTGCTGCAACCCAGCCAGCATCT
>JACNIV010000106.1 GCA_014382915.1 Candidatus Cloacimonadota bacterium
TTCAAAACCGGCATATTTCACCATCTTCAATGTAACGATATCTTCACCAACCTGCGGATAGATGATTTTCTTTAATTCTTCTACAATAGTTTCTTTATTGAATTTATCTGCTTTAGCCAGGTTATGTTTGACTTCATAATCTTTAATAGCCTTACGGAGGGTATCAACAGCCAGAACAGAACAATGTATCTTAACAGGTGGTAGTCCATCCAGAGCGTCAGCAGCTTCTTTCCAACCTATTTTCTTAGCATCTTCCAGCGTTTTTCCCAAAGCCATATCTGTAATAATGGAAGCTGTAGCAATATTGGAAGCACAGCCGTATGACTGGAACTTAATATCTTCTATAACTTGTGTTTTAGCATTAACTTTCAAATATATCGAAACCTGGTCACCGCAGGCGGGACTACCTTCCGTAGCCATAGCATCAGGATTTTCGATCTTCCCGATATTATGAGGTTTCATGAAATGATCTAAAACTTTTTGTGAATATTGCATTTCTACTCCTTATTATACAATGGACTTCTAGAGCGCAATTCTTTCACGATCTCAGCAAGTTTTTCCACTGCATAATCTATTTCTTCTTTTGTATTATATCTGCTTAATGTAAACTTCATGGAACTATGAGACTGCTCATGGTTTCTTCCCATTGCCATCAGGATATAATTGGCCTTCAGTCCTTGAGAAGCACATGCACTTCCTGTGGCTACTGAAATACCGGCCATATCCATCATCAACATAATAGCTTCACCCTCGATAAAATCGAACGATACATTAATGTTATGTGGTGCTCTAGCTTCACCACGAGGTCCGTTAAGTAATGTGTATGGAATTGTTTTTTCTATTTTTTCCAGCAGATAGTTGGAAAGCTCTTTCAAGTGATTAACATTTTCCTTAAAGTCTGAAAAAGTCAATTCCACAGCTTTGGCAAAACCGGCAATATTTGCCATACTAACCGCTCCTGTTTGATGGTTGTCCAATCTGTTAATACCGTGAATAACGGGACCGATTACAACACCTTTTCGCTGGTATAATGCACCAACACCCTGAGGACCATGAATTTTATGAGCACTAATGCTCATCAGGTCTATACCGAGTTCATTCACATCGATGGGAAGTTTGCCGTATGCCTGCCCGGCATCCACATGTATCACTATCTTATGATCGGCTGTATCCAGTATTTCCCTGATCTTTTTTATGGGTTGGATCGAGCCAACAGTATGATTTACAAAGGTCGTCATGAATATTATCGTATCGGGACGAATAGCATTTTCCAATTGCTCCAGGTTAATAAAACCATTTTTATCTGATTCCAGATAAGTAACATCGAACCCGCTTTTTTCAAAGAATGCTGCATTGGTGAGAAGATCGGGATAATCGATCACAGAAACAATAATATGGGTGCCATGTTTGGCGTTCTCAGAAAGAAACCCTTTGATAGCGATATTATTGGCTATTGTACCGCTGCCGGTAAAATGAATCTCTGATACATTTGCACCAATTGAATCGGCAATAGTTTTTTTAAAACCTTCTAATTCCTCAGCTGCTGTACTTCCGCCCAAAACAAAATCAGCAGGAAAAATAAATTTTTCACCAAAATACGGCATCATTGCTTCTATAACTTCAGGAGCCGGTTGGCTTGTTTTACAGTTATCGAAATAATATTTCTTCACAGTTTCTCCTATAATTTAGCTATTATCTGATCGAGTTTGATGGAGTCGAAATATTCCTCCAGGTGATTTTTTATCTCATCCCAGAGTTCGTAAAAACCACAGGGAAAACCGATACAATGTTGCATTTTTTCAGGATCACCCTCGCAGAATGATTTCATATAACTTTCATCGACTGCTTCCATGATGTCTTTCAATGAGATTTCATTTATATCACTTCCAAGGGAATAACCGCCTTGCGCACCGTGAGTACTTATCACAAGTCCGTTCTGTTTCAATTTGCGGAAAAGCTGCTCAACATATTTACGGGGAAGCTTCTGTTTAGAGCAGATTTCTGTGATAGAAATTGGTTTCTCAGATGAGCTTAAAGCCAGCTCTGAAAGCGCCCTTACGGCGTATTCGGTTTTCGTAGAAATATGCATTTCTTATCTCCCTGGGAGATAACATATAAAATTAGTATGAATTGGCAAATTTTTTTTTTTAGAAAAAGGAAAATATGATAAAAATCAATAAACTAAGCCTGGCCTACCAGGATAAAAAAGTGATAGAAAATCTTTCAATAGATTTTCGGGAGGGGGAATTCTGTGCCCTTCTGGGACCAAATGGTGCCGGTAAATCCACTTTGCTGAAAGCTATGATCGGTTATATGGAACCATTTGCTGGAGACGTGGAGATCAACGGAACAACAATAAAGAAATGGCACCGTCAGGAACTGGCAAAGCAGATCGCCATTATTCCGCAGGATTTTCAATTGCAGTTCGATTACACTGTAGAAGAACTCGTTCTGATGGGAAGATTTCCCTATCTGGGCTACTGGCAGAATTATTCCGAAGAAGACAGGAATGTTGTGAATAGCATATTGCAGCAACTTGACCTTACAAGCTTGAGAAATGAGCAGTATTCTCAACTGAGCGGGGGAGAGCGACGGCGTGTTTCTATTGCCAGAGCACTGGTTCAGGAAACTGATATCCTGCTGATGGACGAAGCTTTTGCTAATCTGGATATTAATCATCAATTGGAAATTATGCAGCTATTATCTAAAATAAACAGCGAGCAGAACAAGCTGATAATTTTAGTGTCTCATAACATCAACCTGGCTTCGGAATACTGTCAACGGATCGTAATGCTGAAACAGGGACAGGTAATTGCAGATGGTTCTCCTGCTGCTGTGATCGATCAGAAGACTATTCATAACCTGTATGAAGTGGAATTAACCATTATCAATAATCCGGTTTCAGGACAACCAAATTTAATATATCCGGGGAAAAATGCGCAGTAAAATAATTATATTATTTATTCTCATTTCTACTGCTCTTCTTGGATTAGAAATATCGGGGACCGTTTTGAATGAAAAGGGAAAACCAATTGATAATGTTATAGTTTCCACTGATTCGAAAGCGGTGATAACAGGGAAAAACGGCAGGTTCATTTTAAAAGATATTTCAGCGGATAACAAAGTAACTCTTCATAAAATAGGGTATGCAGATATTATTCTGTCTGCGGAAAAAATTCCTTCAAAGCTCATTTTGCAAACTGCACCGGTACAAATTCCGGGAGTGCAGGTTATGGGAATAAAATCCAATGAAGCACTTCTGAAAACTCTTGATAAAATTGTGATCCAGGTGGATTCAATAAATAATTTTAAAAATGCTGCCGATATTTTACGAAACAGGGCAGACTTGCTGATCTCGGGAACGAATCTGCATGGTGAGACGCAAAACGTTTCTGTACCTGGTTACAAGGCGCGTCATACTCTTATCATGCTGGATGGGATTCCCTTAAATAAAAGTGGAACTGCCTTCGATATTGCATCAATCCCAGCCGAGATAATCGATAATATCGAGATCATAAAAGGCAGTGCTTCATCACAAGGTGGTGCCGGTTCCATGGGTGGTATCATCAATATAAATACAAAACGGTCAGGGGGAAAACTCTCCGCATCACTGAATCATGGTTTCGGTTCGTTCGGATTGGATACCACTTCTCTAATATTTTCGGGATCAAATCCCAGATTCCAAACCTTTATTTTTCTTTCAAAAAGCTATTCTCGTAATGATTTTAAATATGTACCGTTAGAAAATCCTGATACTTTGTGGATACGGGAATACAATGATAAAAAAATATATGATGCAGATCTGAACATCGGACATACCAGCGACTTTGGCACGATCAATTATAAATTATTGTATCAGGATTTCTTCAAAAAACTACCAGGAAACATCGAATCTTTATTTTGGTTTGAAAATAGTCGAATCACTGGAAAAACCCAACGACATTTCCTAAATTATTCTAAAAGATTCAGTGAATTTTTTCTCAAAACGGATTTGTTTTACTCCAATGAAAAAACAACTTATGATAATACGCGTATCAATTCAATGTATCACAATAATCTATTGCTGTACGTGTTGGGTGAAAATCATCAGCAGGATCGAGGAGTTAAGTGTAAATTAGAATATAAGGATGATACATTCTACTTTGATTGGGGCGGAGAATATCGCTATGAGAAATTCGAATACAGCGAAATAACGAATCCAGTCAATTCCATATCCGAAGTTTACAGAGAGAATTATGCTGTCTTCGGCAATACAATACTTATACAACACATATTTCCATTTCGCCTTAGTCTATCCGCTTCAACCCGCTGGGATCACACCACCGATTTCAAAGATTTTACAAGTTGGCGAATTGCGCCTGAATTCGGTTACGAGAACTTTTTTAGAATAACCCTGGGTGGGAGTGTGTCAAATGGATATACTTTACCATCTTTTTATAGTCTTTACTGGATAGGAGATTCTCAAGTTATGGGAAATCCCGATCTGAAACCGGAGGGTTCATTAAGCTGGCAGATCTTTACACAGTTTGAATTGGAAAATAATTTTTTGAAATTAACCTACCGTCATGATGATATTGACGATATGATCATCTGGTATCCGAACCTGTTTCAGAAATGGAAACCAATGAATCTTTCTTGTACGGAAACATTTACTTATGAAGTTGAATTCAGGCTGAAACCATATGAATTTGCCGAGTTGAATTGCATATATGATCATGTGAAGGCAATAAATCGCGCCAAAGAAACAAGCTACTATGGCAAGAAAATTATCTATATCCCAGATCATTCATTCAATGCGAATCTGAAGCTGAAGTATAAAAAAATATCCGGGGATATAAATTATTCTTATACAGGTAAACGGTGGGACACTCTCGATCAACAGACATCAGAAAATTCACTTCCAGCTTACGACTTACTAAATGCCGGTTTGCAATATTCCATTTTCTGGAAAAATCTTGAACTTGCTTCCGGAATAGTTTTGCATAATATTTCAGATAACCTTTACGAGTTGTATGAACACGTTCCGCAGCCAGGTTTTAACTGGGAAATGAACCTGAGCTTGAAATATGAAATTTGATACAGGTAATAACGTCATCATGAGGAGGGTAAAAGAAATGAAAAGAAATGTGTTTTTGTTATTTTTGGTAGTCTCGTTAAATTTATGGGGAAAGGTAGATTCGTGGGAAATTTTGGGAGGCGAGACTTGGCTTAA
>JACNIV010000107.1 GCA_014382915.1 Candidatus Cloacimonadota bacterium
CACAGGCCAAAGCATACTGATTCAAGCCGGTCTGGCAGAGAGAAAAATCGTAAATCTCATGGTCTCCGGAATAAATCGGAGTCCAATCGTAGGCGTATAACAGGGAGAAGGTAAGTAAAATAAGTAATAAATATTTCATTATAACCACCAATTTTAGATGAATTCTGATTACAAAGTTTTCTTCGTAATCCTTATTTCAACAGCAGCATCTTATTACTGGCTACTTCTTTTCCACCAACTATTAATTTATACAGGTAAACACCGGATGGAAAATTATCTGCTTCCCAGGTAATTGAAGACTTTTGTCCGGTAGAGACGGATTGACTATTGGGAATCAATAATTCATCGATCTTCTGCCCTTTGGAATTAAAGATTTCGACAGTTACAAACGAGGACGTTTGTGTTACGGAAAAGCTAATCGTAGTATTTGGATTGAAGGGGTTGGGATGGTTGGAGAGATGGTAATCCTGGCAGGAAATAACAATCTCAGGTTCATTAATACTAACTACATAATTTTCAAATACAAATTCGTAATAATTCACACTATCAGGTTCGATGGAAACAATTGAATCCATGGAAGCAAGAGCAGCGAGATGGATATCACAATAAAAATTCATAGCATACATTTCTTTTTCAAAATACCCGTTTTCATTTGTTACAGCATCGGGGCTATTATAATTATACGGAAAATGTTCAATCTGCACATTGGGAACAGGGTTCATCAGTGAATCAAACACATAACCGCTAAATATGCCATGAGTCCCACCATTATTATTTATACCGCCCAAGGTGGGAGTATTGTCTTTACAAAATGATACATCCGTTGTCATTGCTCCATTTGAAGAAAATGAAACAGGAACCAAAGATTGCCCATCAGTAGGCGCCAGTACCATTGTCTGTAAAGTTCCAAAAGTGCACCAGGTAATTTCATCATCCACATAATAAGAGGTAACATGATCACCCTGTTCATCGATGACAAGTGGAGTTTGCAGATCATCCTGAGTAACAACGAGATAGGTTCCCCATGGAAATAGAATCCCGGTAAGAAAATAGGCTTCACCAGCATTAGACGAGAGCTTACAGTTATCAAGATTATCTTCCGTCATCATATTAAACAGCTCTATAGACCAACCCATCTCATCGAAGAAGATCTCGGTAATGTAAGGTCCTTCCACTATCGGATTCGCCAGCAGCAAACCTGCTGAAATGAGTATTACAAAAAAAATCATTTTTTTCATCATAACCTCCAGGTTAACAATAAAAAATCATCAATAATTTTCAAAGCACATTTTCCGTTTAGTTCACATAAACAAAAATCTGATGTTTTACTAATGATGTCAAATAAATTATTTAATCCAAAGGTTATAATAGAATACAGAAATGATAAATCTCACTTTTTTTATTTACAGAAATTCCTGTTAACTTCGTTTTGTTTACGAATTTTTCTAATAAAAAATAAGGAGCGATTATGGAATTTCGAAACGAACTGGTGAAAATCTGTGAACAATACCCGGAGTTCAAATTCAATTTTCACCATCGAAACTGGGAAACGGATTTTTTAAGATTTTATCAGAGTCAGATCAATTACAACATTTCCAAAACGTCTGTCTCGCTTTCCACAACAATGTACAAAGGAAAGAAGTCGTACTCTTTCTCTCTGAAAAATCCTGCAAAAGCAAAACTTCTCGAGAAGATCGAAGAAGTAAAGATGATCATCGACAAATTACCGGAAGACCCGGATTTCATCGACCTGGAAGATGACCTGACCAAAAGCAAGGAAAAAGAAAAAATCAACAACATCGAAAAAGTATCTCTGGATAAGAAGATAGACATCCTGCAAAAAATTACCGAAGCAATCGAACCTTTCGATTTCAAAATTTACGGAACTTTTATCTGTAATTACAGAACGCTGTATATCATCAACAGCAATGGTTTGAACAAACGTGAGATCTGCTCCCCCATTTTCCTGGAAGTTAAAGCAGTATCCAACAAGAATGAAGTTACAGTTCTGGAAGCTTACGGTGGAGAAAATTTCAATACTTTCGATGTGGAAAGATTCACAAAAGATTTAGCTGCCAAAGTTGAAGCTGCCACCGGTGAGATCGTGGACGTTGAACCTGGTGAATACGAAGTTGTGTTAGCGCCACGTTGTATCGGAGATTATCTGATGTACCTGGAAAGCAGTATGACAGCTAGAAGCCTGGATACAAAACAAAGCTTTTTTGAAGGAAAGGTTGGTCAAAAGATCTTCCCGGAAAATATTACACTCACCGATGATCCAGAGCATCCTGACCTGATAAATTTCGATTACAATCACGATGGTCATATTTATAAAAAACTCCCGATAATTGAAAAAGGCGTTTTCAAAAACTTTATGGTCGATAACTATTACGGACGAAAACTGAAAATGAAAAAGAATGGTGCTGAGGGTTCTGGCTTAGTAATGGAAACGGGTAATAAAACCCGTGAAGAATTAATAGGCTCGATAAAAAGGGGATTATATATTTCCAGCTTACATTATATGAATTTCATTAATCGTAAGGAAACTTCTGTAACCGGATTAACACGTGATGGTACTTTCCTGATAGAAAATGGAAAACTCACGAAAGCTGTAAATAATCTTCGTTTTACAGAAAAAATTTCCGATGTTATTAATGGTATCACCGATATCGAAAATCAGTCTTACACAATTCCATCTTCAAGTAATTATGGTGAGTTTGAAATCTACAGCGCCAAAATGCCACACGTGAAAGTTAAAGGCTTTAAGATCAGTTCCTCCACGAGAACGGTATAGCTCACAGATGAACACAGATAAACACGGATGGGAAACAAAAAAACTATGCTTGTTCCTAAACTCTGTTTGGGAACACACTTGTTTGCGAAATTCAATTTCGCTTATTATCCCGTTCCCAAGTACAACTTAGGAACGAGTATCTTTTTGTGTATTCTCGCGTTAATTCGTGGTTATGAAAAAAGGAGAATAAATGAAAAAATTAGTTTATGATATAATTAATAAATTGGACATCCCGGAAGTAACCTATGCAGATGTACGCTTTACAAATACCGATGACCAGGTTATTTATTTCGAAAAAGGTAAACTCAGACACTTCGGTTCAGATTATGATTCTATTGATTTGGGTGTTAGGGTTTTAGTAAATGGCTGCTGGGGATTCGCCGGTACTACAATTTTCAACAATACTTCTATCGAAAAGACGATCAAAAAAGCAATATCAAACGCTAAAGTTGGAAGTAAATTCCGCAAAGAACCTGCCACATTTAAGAAACTGAAACCAATTAAGGACAGCTATTTCTTCAAACCAAAAGAAGACCCGTTCCTGATGGACGATAAATTCAAAATCGATTTTCATGAAAAAATTGCACAAAAACTGGTTGGAAACAAGAAGATAGTTTATTCTTATGTTTATACAGTCTTATATCGACAGTACAAAGTCTATGCCAATACTGAGGGAACGTTTGTAGATTCGATGGTTTACGACACCATGCCCATGATGTATGTTCTGGCATCCGATGGCAAAGAAACAATGTGTAGAACCTGGCCCGGTCACATGAATGGAAGACGCGGTGGTTTTGAAGTTGTTCGTAATGTAAAGATGGAAGAAAATGCAGATAAGATAATTGAAGAAGCTATAAAGTTGCTGGATGCACCCCGAATAGAAGAGGAACGGGCAGACATCATTATTGGTGGAGGTCACCTTGCTTTGCAACTTCATGAATCTGCTGGACATGCCACCGAAGCAGACAGGATTTACGGCAAAGAAATTTCCTATGCAGGAAAAACATTTATTAAACCTGCCATGCTGGGTAATTTTAAATACGGTTCGGAAATTGTGAATATTTTCAGTGACAGCACCAATGAAGGAGGAATGGGATTCCACCTGGTGGATGATGAAGGAACTCCCGGTGCAAATGTGGATATCGTTAAGAACGGCATCCTGCTGGATCAGCAGACTTCGCAGGAAACAGCAGCTCTTTTGGGTGTACAGCCCAGTTCCAATATGCTGGCTTCTTTTGCTGACGATATCCCGCTTATCCGCATGACTAACTTCTGTCTTGCTCCCGGAAAAGGTTCTCTCGATAATCTGATCAAATCTACCGAAAATGGTTATTATATAGATTTCACCAAAACCTGGAGCATCGATGATAATAGAAATAATTTCCAGTTCACCACTGAGATCGGCTGGAAGATCGAAAATGGAAAGATCAAGCATATTGTAAAAGAACCAACTTACTATGGAATTACTCCCGAATTCTGGGGAGCCTGCAATGGCATCTGCGGACAGGAAGAATGGGAATTTCACGGTACGTTCCATTGTGGAAAAGGCGAACCGGGACAGGCTATACACCTTTCTCATGGTGTTGCTCCCGCCAGGTTCAAGAATATAGTATGTAATGTTAAAGCATGAAAACACGTGAAAGTGTAGAAGCGTGAAAGGGTTAATGGGTTTAAATCTTTTTAAAGATTATAAAATAGCAGGTTCATCCGGCAGCTGCCGGATGAACCGTAACGTTTCGGACGCATCAGAATGCTCAACTCGTTCCATAGCTCCTGCTATGGAATGTCGTTGGTGTTTGTAGCTCCAGCTACAGAGCAAGTAAAAGAGAAATTAAATGGGAAGAGACAGATTTAAAATTTTCGATACCTCATTTCCTTATCATATTACTTGCACAATAAGAGATTGGTACTCTTTGTTTATGAATACTGACATTGTTGATATCATTTATTCAAGTCTGAAATTCCTGCAAAACGAAGATTTATTAATTTACGCTTATATAATTATGGAAAATCATTTACATTTAATAGCAAAATCAGAAACCCTGCAAACGCAGATTCAAAGGTTTAAATCATACACGGCTACTGAAATTCTAGTTTATTTAAAGAATTTCTCACACCCACAATTATTACATAACTTCAAATATATTAATAAAATCACTCACAGCAAACATAAATTATGGGAAGAAGGATTTCATCTAAAAATGATCGAGAATGTAGATATTATGGCAGAAAAGGTGAAGTATATTCATGAAAATCCTGTAAGGAGAGGCTACATTGATAATCCTGCTGACTGGAGATATTCCAGTGCCAGGAATTATGAAGGACAATCTGGGTTGCTTGATGTTATTACTGATTGGTAAATATTTGTGTAGCAAGAGCTATACAAGATCAACATCACATAGCGGGAGCTATGTG
>JACNIV010000108.1 GCA_014382915.1 Candidatus Cloacimonadota bacterium
ATGAAAAAAAGGCTGTTTGTTTTTTTGGTAATTCTCGGTTTCATTACAAATCTTTTTTCCACAGACATCACAGCAACCATAGATAGCCTTCAAAATTTATTGCCAAAAGCATCCGAAAGAGAAAAAGTAGATATTCTAATTGAATTAACATTATTGA
Source organism: Candidatus Cloacimonadota bacterium (assembly GCA_014382915.1). GTDB lineage: Bacteria > Cloacimonadota > Cloacimonadia > Cloacimonadales > TCS61 > JACNIV01. Next base: position 158 of record JACNIV010000108.1, read on the forward strand.
ATTTAGACGTACAACCGGACTTAAGCATTATATATGGAAATGAAGCATTAGCACTTACTAGTAAGTATAATTTAAGGGAGTCAGAAGTAAATGCATACAATTTACTTGGTGTTGCCAATGAATATCTGGGAGACTACAAAACAGCCATAAGCTACTATCAGGATGCATTACAAATAGCTAATGAAAACCAGGATAAAGATGGCATAGCAAGAGCAATGGTCAATATAGGAATTGCCAATCTAAGCTTAAGCAATTTCTATGTATCTCTGGAATACAATCTAAAAGCATTGGACCTTTATGAAGAACTTAAGGATGAAGTAGGCATTAGTAACGCTCTTAATAATATTGGGAATGTTTATTTATCTTTAAGTAACTATGAAAAGTCTCTGGAATATTATTTTAAATCTCTCGAATATAAAGTCAGGGAAGAAAATGGGGAGTCCTATGCCAAAGCAATGCATAATATTGCTTTAGCATATCAACAATTAAAAGATTATGATAAAGCTCTGGATTATTACCGCAAAGCTCTTGAAATTATGGAACAACAGCAGCAAAATCTTAATCTGGCAATTTGCTATAATAATTTATCTGTTATTTTTAAAGAAAAAGGAAATTACAAAACAGCTCTGGATTATAATACAAAAGCTTTTCAAATACATGAAAGAATTGGCAATAAAGAAGGTATTGCTACTACCTGCAATTTGTTTGCTGAATTGTATATATCAACCAATAGATTGGGAAAAGCATACGAACAGATTACACGAAGTTTAAAAATATCCGGTGAGTTAGACCTTAAGAATCTAATTGCCGAAAATTACAAAACAATGGCAAATTATTACACAGCTATCGGGGAGTTTGAACAAGCCCTTGAGTTTCATAAAAAATACAGTTCTCTTCATAATTCCATTTATACGGAAGAAAACATAAAAAAACTGGCGGAACTCCAAGCTAAGTATGAAATAGAAAAGAAAGAAAAAGAGATTGAACTTCTTACAAAGGATAAATCATATCATTATCGATTTAAAAATGTTTTGATCATCATTATTGTATTTGGAGTTTTGACAATCATATTTCTTCTATTTCTTTATATTGAAAAAATAAAAGAAGTAACTATTCGTAAAGAAACCGAAGATAAATACATAGCTAGTGAAGAGAAATACAAATCACTTACCGAAAGCCTGAAAACTGCTGTTTATACCTTTAGTCTGGAAGGAAAATTCACTTATGTTAATCCTGCAATGTTGGAAATTACAGGTTATAATGAAGAAGAACTTTTTAATATGAGCTTCTTCGATTTTGCACATCCTCATTTTAAGGATATGGTAATGAAAACAGGATTCTCCCGTTTGAAAGGTGAAGATGTCATCAGTAATTATGAATTTAAAATTATAACCAAAAAGGGTGAGGAACGCTGGGTTGAAGTATCAAATGTTAGAACAGTTATTAACGGAATGATATCAATTCTGGGTACAGCATCTGATATTACAGACCGTAAAATTGCCGCTGAGCAAATCATAAAATCTGAATCTCAATTCAGAGCATTGTTTTCGAGTATGGATGATTTGATAATTGTACTTGATAGAAACGGTAAGTACCTTGAAATCGCTCCAACAAATCCGAATTTATTATATAAACCTGCAGAAGAGCTGATAGGAAAGACCCTATATGAAGTTTTTCCCGAAGAAAATGCAACTTATTTTCTGAATAAAATAGAGGAGAGTCTTAATTCTCAAGTTCCCATATCTATTGAATATACTTTAGATATTAAAGACAAGAAGTTCTGGTTTGAGGGGCGAATCTCTCCTATGATAGATGATAAAGTGCTTCTGGTTGTACGAGATATAACTGTAGGCAAACTTTCCTTGCGAAAACTGGTGGAAAGCGAAGAAAAATATAGAAACCTGGTAGAATCCATTGCAGAAGGTCTGGTTATTGTTGATGAAAACGAAAACTTTCTGTTTTCCAATAAAGCAGCTCTGGATATTTATGGATATAATGAAGATGAAATACTCAAAATGAACGTAAAGGATCTTGTCTCCGAAAAAAGCTTTAATACTATCCAGAAAGAAACTGTTAATCGGCTGAATGGAAAATCTTCGAAATATGAAATTACTATAATCAGGAAAAATGGAGATGAGCGACTTACAAGCATCACAGCAAGTCCTTTATTTAAAGACGGCAAATTTATTGGATCTTTTGAGCTATTCATCGATATAACCGACATACGTAAAGCTGAGGAAGAATTAAGGGCTTCTCTACGTGAAAAGGAAGTTATGCTGCAAGAGATATATCATCGGGTAAAAAATAACATGCAGATCATATCTAGTATGCTCAATTTACAATCTGTACATGTAACCGATGAAACTTCTCTTAACCTGTTCAAAAATTGTCAGAATCGAGTAAGATCCATGTCATTGGTTCATGAGAAACTCTATCGTTCCAAAGACCTTTCCAGGATTAAATTTGAGGATTATATTACTTCATTAATGCGTAACCTGTTTATTTCCTATGGTGTTTCAGAAAAACGCATCCGTTATAACGTTGAAGCTAAAGGCATATTTCTGAATATAAACACTGCTATTCCTTGTGGATTGATAATTAATGAATTGATCACCAATTCTATAAAATACGCTTTCCCAGAAGATAAAAAAGGTCACATAATTATTAAACTGAGTAAAGATAAAAAAGATAAATTTACCTTAATTATCAGGAATGACGGTATAGATTTTCCAGAAGAAATTGACCTTGAAAATGCGAGTTCATTTGGAATGCAACTTGTAAACATATTGCAGCAACAACTCCATGCCGAAATTGAAATTGATCGAAAAGGTGGAACAACATTTAAATTTTTATTTAATGAATTAAAAAAATAGAAATTCTGCTAAGAGGATGATGATTGAAAAGAAGCTTGATTATCTGCTTACTGATTATATTGGTTAGCGGTCTTCCGGCAAATACAAAAATTGATAGCCTGGAAACATTATTGAACAAAATAGTGGGCAAAGAAAAACCACATATTTTAAATCAATTGTCCACTGCTTACATAAGAATTGATTCCGAAATGAGTATGGAATGCGGCTTTCAGGCTTTGGAACTTGCTGAGAAAGAAAACAATATTCTGGAAAAAGCCAAAGAAAAATATTTAATAGATGTATTAAAAAAGCGAAAAATTCATTTTGCAGGCAGATAATAATGGAGTGCCATTTCCGCAGGATTTAGATGTTAAAAAAATCCGGAACATTTGGCTTGGAGATGATTAGAATTCTCACAAATCAATTAAACGGGAAAATGGAATTTGATGGATCCAATGGAGCTCATTTCAAGTTTGAATTTAAAGAATCAAATAAAAAGGAGAGTAAATGAAAGTCAAAAGTCTGATTATGGATGAGATAGCAATTGAAAGGACTTTGAAACGGATGGCTTATGAAATTATCGAATTCAATAAAGGACTGGGAAATGTTCTACTAATTGGAATACGAAGTCGGGGAGTTCCCATGGCTACAAGATTAGCAGCCTACCTTAAGGAAATTGAAGGCGTAGATGTGCAGATTGGTATACTGGATATTTCATTGTACCGCGATGATCTTTCGCTTATTGCTGAGCAACCTGTTATGAAAGGCTCAGAAATAAATTTTGATGTTAAAGACAAAAAAGTAATTTTAGTTGATGATGTACTTTATACAGGCAGAACGGTTCGTGCTGCTATCGACGGGGTTCTGGATTTTGGACGTCCCCAGCAGATCCAGCTGGCAGTTCTGATTGACAGAGGACATCATGAAATGCCGGTAAAAGCAGATTACGTTGGCAGGTTCGTGCCTACTTCCAGTGAAGAGATCATTAAAGTTTCTTTCAATGATACCGATGAAGATGAAAAAGTGCGAGTGATGCTAAACGAATAAAATATATTATATTATGACTTTATTCAGCACTCCTTTTATGGGAGTGCTAACATTTTATTTTGACATGTAATTGCTTCTGATTATTTTATCCCACAAATATAAAATAGAATTTTAGGAGTCAAAAATGAGTGAATCGAAACAAACTAATAGAACAGGAAAGCTTTCCATTCATACAGAGAATATTTTTCCAATTATAAAGAAATGGCTTTATTCGGAACATGATATTTTTCTAAGAGAACTGATTTCCAATGCTGTAGACGCTATCAGCAAAAGAAAAGCCATAGAACCCGATCTTGATGAAAAAGACCTGAAGATCGAGATCAAGGTCAATAAAAAGAAGAATACTATTGAAGTTATTGATCACGGAATTGGTATGACCGCTGCGGAAGTGAAGAAATATATCAATCAGATCGCTTTTTCGGGGGCGGAAGATTTTGTAGAAAAATTTAAAGATAAGCAAGCTAACATTATCGGGCATTTCGGGTTGGGATTTTATTCCACATTCATGGTAGCAAAGAAAGTTACAATAGATTCTCTTTCCTACAAAAAGAACTCCAAACCTGCTTACTGGGAATGTGAAGGTGACATAGAATTTTCGCTGAAAGAAGGCAAATGGAGCGAAGTGGGAACAACTGTTACGGTTTACCTGAACAAAGATAATCACGAGTATATGGAAGACCACAAGATCAAGGAATTGATTGAAACATACAGCAATTTTACACCTTTCCCGATCGAATTCAATAAAGAAATAGTAAATCAGGAAGAAGCTTTGTGGCTGCGTAAACCGAAAGATGTAACCGAGGAAGAATACAAAGAATTTTATAAGAAATTATTCCATGATTATAATGATCCGCTCTTCTGGATACATCTCAACGTAGATTTTCCCTTCAACCTGAAAGGTATCCTTTACTTTCCCAAGATTAAAAACCAGATAGATATCAACAGTGGTAAAGTTAAGTTATTCTGTAATAATGTGTTTGTAGCAGATGACCTGAAAGGTATTATTCCCGAATTCCTGCTTCTTCTGCGTGGCGGTATCGATATTCCCGACATCCCTTTGAACGTTTCCCGCAGCTTTCTGCAACAAGACCAGCAGGTTGCTAAAATATCC
>JACNIV010000109.1 GCA_014382915.1 Candidatus Cloacimonadota bacterium
TTAGCCACTAAGAACACTAAGAATCACGAAGATTCCTTTCGAGTCGTAAGGAACTTGAGACGACGACTCGAGGATATCTCTGGTCTCGACTCGTTGTTACTCTTACGAGTCGAAACATCCTTACACAATATTTCCTCGTTCCCAAGCCCCAGCTTGGGAACGCAAAACAATTCTGCAGGTTCAATCGTCCCGATTGAACCATTTGTTTTTATTCCCATATTTCTATCTCGACCAAGGATGGTCGGATCTACCATTTCATTCAACAGAGACGGTTGAACGAACAAATAACCATTGCGAAGGTCGAGAAATACAAGAAGTTTCACAACCGTTCGCAAGGTTATTCTTTTCACACAATTTTCTTTTCCTCATTTTTATCGATTCTCATTTCAATGCCTTCCTGCTCCAGAGCGAGCTCTTCTTCCAGAGATGTCTGGATAGCCCAGATGCGTTTATACAAGCCTTCCTGTTCGATCAACTGTAGATGAGTTCCTTTTTGAATAAGTTCTCCATTTTCCAGCACCAGTATCATGTCAGCCTCTGCCAGAGTTGAAAGCCTGTGAGAGATGATAAATGTAGTTACCATCTCTCTGCGCTTTCTTAATTTCTTCCTGATAGCTGCATCGGTTTCTGTATCCACAGCGCTCAATGAATCATCGAATATCAGGATAGGATTCCCATTGATGATAGTTCGAGCAATGGCTACACGTTGTTTCTGTCCACCGGAAAGAGTCACTCCTCTCTCTCCGACAGCAGTTTTATAACCCTGTTCAAAATCCATTATCACATCGTGAATAGATGCAATTTGCGCTGCCTGGAAGACATCGTCATCTTTTGTTTTTTTCTTTGCCAGCCCGATGTTCTCTTTTATAGTTCTGGAAAACAGGAACGGTTCCTGCAGCACAATTCCTATATTCCGGCGCAAGGTCTTCTTGCTGATCGACCTGATATCCACACCGTCTATCGTGATCGAGCCGCTTTGATAATCGTACAACCTGGGCAGAAGATTTACCAGTGTAGTTTTACCGGAACCCGTAGGACCCAAAATGGCTATGGTCTGTCCCTTTTTTGCTTTGAAGGAAATATTCTTCAATATCGGTTTTCCTTCATCATATTGGAAGGAAACATTCTTATATTCAATCTCACCATTTATTTTTTCCAGAGAAGAACCTTCATCTAAATCTTCTATCGGCTCATCCAATATTTCCTGGATACGTTCAACAGAAACCTGTGCTTTTCCCATATCGGTAAGAACTCTTCCCATTTGACGGATCGGCCAGAGCAGCATTCCCACATAAGATGAGAACGCCATCAGAGTTCCCAGACTGATGATACCTTTTGCTGCCCAGTAAGTTCCCAGAATTACAACTACTCCGATCTGCATAAGGCTGAAGAAATCCGATACCGACCAGTACCACGCCAGAAGACGGATGAGATGATAGGTTTTATCACGATATTCTGCATTTTTCCCATCGAACTTATCTATCTCAAATTTCTGACGGGCAAAGGCACGAACTACCCGTACTCCGGTCAGGTTTTCCTGCAGTACAGTGGAAAGTCTTCCTTCCGATTCATCAGATTCTTTGAATGCTATTTTCACTTTTATAAAGAACACAACTGCAAATGCAAATATCAATGGAACCAGCGAAAGCGAGATAAGCGTCATCTTCACGTTCATTGGCAACATGAAAGAAAGCGCAAAAAACAGCATGAAAAGTGCTCTTCCCACTTCCACTAACTGGATAGCAAGAAACCTGCGGATAGTTTCCAGATCCGATGTACAGCGCTGGATCAGTTCTCCCGTCTTTGCTGTCACATGATATTCAAACGGTAGATATTGCAGGTGATCATACAATCTATCGCGTATATTCTGTACAATGGATTCCGATGCAATTGCTGACCACTTTCCTTTGAAGAATAAAAATATTCCACGTGAAAGGGTAAGTAAAATCAGGATGAGACTGCACATCCAAAGGCTTTGAGCAAGAATGCTCTTTCCGCCTAAAAAAAGAAATATGTTTTCAAACGCTGGAGCAAGCCCTCCCTGCACCTGAATAGGATTATCACCGATTATCGAGTCCACAGTTACACGCAGTATCATAGGCCAGATAAAGCGAATGAACGTGGCAAATCCAATAGCAACTATCGAGAAAACATACAGCGATCTGCTGCCTTTCATAAAGTTCCAGATTAATTTAAACTTTTTCATAGTAACTTCCTCTTCAAACCCCCTTTAAATCATCCTTACAAAGGAGAGACTGAGAGGGGTTAATAGAAGCTTTTTTTCCAAAACTTTTTCTTTTAATAATTTCCTCACCGATTTTCTTCCTTTCTGTTTAAACCAGCATTCAGCATTTTATTAAATCAATTCTCAAAGTATGAGCTTTGAGTTACAAAAAAAAAGCTCGAAAGGGCTTCCCCCTTCGAGCTTTTTGTATTTAATTTTATTTTTAGATACAAAAATAGTGGGATCTGCCCATGTTTATACATTAGACCAATCCCACCAGTATATATTATCGACTTTTTACAAGCCTACGAATGAATACAAAGGTTTAACAGGATCAGTCGCCTGTTATACAGAACTGCCTTGCGGAGTTCTGATGAGTTTAAAATTTGTCATGAAACCCTCCTTTTATTTATTTACGTTTTACTTTGCAACGCACGCCTATCTTTATATAGGCTTTTTATGTCAAGAATTTTTCTTAAACTTTTGTCACAAAAAAATTTCTTTCTGAAAATGTTCGACTCACAATTTTTGCTAATTGCATAATGTGATAATTACTTACAACCCGATAATATCACCAGATCCTTTTGCTTTTAGAAAACTCAACTTCAACCATTCTTTTGCCTCACTTTTATTTTCAAAAGGCTGGCTTGTACAGAATGAATCGTCCGTAGCAAAGAAGCGCCAATAATATTCATTACTATCTTCCATGTTGATCAATTCCACCTTGAAGACATTATCCAGATTAACTAACTTTTTCTCGTCTATTCTGAATATAATCATACAACACCTCACTCAATTTTTTATACAACATATATGCAAAAATAACCTTGAACAAGATGTGTCAAAGAAAAAATCTTGCAAAGAATCAGCTGTTTTCCTACTTTAGCATACAGAAATTAAATAGAAGGCAATAGGTTAGGTGGTTTGTGAGTTTTAGAAGAAATCTTTACCGGACTATAAACAGAAATAAGCATATCATCCAGTTACTAAAAAATATACTGTTAATCTGCTGCGTAGTAATAGCAGGAGCTACAGTTATGCTTGCTGTGGAACATCAGAAAGCAGGTGGTGATATCAAGAATTTCTTTGATGCGATCTGGTGGTCTCTGGTTACTATAACCACAGTAGGTTACGGTGACTTGGTTCCCAAAACTTTCTGGGGCAGGATCATTGGAATTGTATTTATCTTTCTTGGATTCACAATATTTTCCACATTTACCGCTTTTATAGCCAGTACTTTTATAGATAAAAAAATAAAGGAGAGAAAAGGTTTGAATAAAATACGTGAAAGAAACCATATATTGATCTGCGGCTGGAACGCCAGTGCAAAAAAAATACTGAGTTTTATCAGTAAACTCGATCCTGCTCAGATCCCGAATATCGTGCTCATAAACGAACTGGACGAAGGTAAAATCTCAGCTTTTCAAAATCATTATCCCGATCTTGATATTAAGTTCATCAATGGCGATTTTACAAACCAGGAAGTTCTTTTAAAAGGAAATATAAAAGAAGCTCAGCATATAATCCTGCTCTACGATGAAAGTAAACCCAATTCTGCTCCATCGGACGAACGCACGATAATCGCTTCTCATAACATTGCATATCTCAAGCTGAAAGGAAAGATAACCATGCAGCTTTACGATGAAAAATATCTTCCAAATATTCGCAGGGAAAAGGTTAACAATGTTATTATCTTTGATGAGGTAGGTGGAAACTTATTGGCAAATTCTACCATTAATCCTGCTGTACCGGACTTCATCCAGGAAATCCTTAAATTCAGCGAGGGAAAGGGGTTTAAAGAAGTAGATATTCCCAGTGAATTTGTGACCAAAACATTCGCTGAACTAACTGAATTTCTGAAAAAAGAACGCGATCTTATCCTGCTGGGTATTGTCTCCATTCATCCCGAAGTTTCTATTGAACAGGTACTCTCCGATGATACATCCAGCATCGATAAATTCATTAAACAACAGTTCGAGCTATCTGGTAAAAAATTCAAGAGCGGTGAAACAAAAAGCAACATAAAGATCAAGCCTAAAGATGAATATATAATCCAGGAAACTGATAAAGCTATTGTATTGTGAGGAAATAATGGACCTGAAATTTTTAAAACAAGTCAGTCTTTTAAAAGACCTTACTCAGGAAGAACTTGAAATCTTTGCTAAAAAATTAAAATTGGTCAGATTCAAAGAAAATGATGTAATTATTACAGAAAATAAATTGAGTGATAAATTGTTCATTCTTTATTCCGGTGAAGTGTGTATTTCCAAGAAAATGACCATGATAGATGAGCAGGAACAAATAGATAAAACATTTATTGTATTAAAATCGATGTATCACGTTTTTTTCGGTGAAATAGGATTATTGGGATTCCAGAAACGAACTGCTACCGCCACTGCCAATACAGATTGTGAACTCTTTACAATAAATCAGCAGGATTTCATGAATATCTGCATCGATCATCCCACGATAGGATTCAAAGTACTGCTGGAAATATCCAGGAAACTATCGTCGATTCTGGAAAAAACAAATGAAGATGTTCTAAAGTTGACCACAGCTCTAATTTATGCATTGAAGGGATAATCAGTTTTATCATTCTGCTTTACATTTTATCATTTTAATAATAAAATCACACATATTATTTTATCCTCGATTTATATCTTACATTTTTGCAATTAGTTATGTTTTATTAATTATTATGGTACAAAATATGCATCTTCATAAGATGAAGTTTTTTCGGGCATTCTCCTCTGCCTGTTAATCTCTTCGTAATTCTCCCCCTATGATTACGAAGAGATTTTTTTATTGATTAAATCCGGAGTAATAATAATTTGTATCATGATTAAAATTGGGAAGGAATTATGAAAAATTTGATCATCTTTACCACTAAATATGGCAGTGTGGAAAAAAGTGCCAATTTACTGCAGGAAAAATTGAAC
>JACNIV010000110.1 GCA_014382915.1 Candidatus Cloacimonadota bacterium
AAATGTGTTTTTGGTATTTTTTGTTGTTTCGTTAAATTTATGGGGGACAGTAGGTTTCGTGGTAAATTCGGGAAGCGAGACTTTGTCGAGAATCGATTTTGAAACAGGTGAAGTTAACAACGCCTTCTGCGCACTGGGTTTGATGCCGAACAGGGTGGCTTTAACAGAAGATTTTGCTTATGTAGTAAATTCAGGTGACAACAGTCTGCAGAAGATTAACCTGAATTCCGGGCAAACTATAACAAATATCTATATTGAAAATTCTTCAAATCCCTATGATATTTGTATAGAGGGGAATTATGCTTATATAAGTTGTGGTATGATAAATAAAGTTTGCAAAATTGACTTGGGAACAAATATAGTAGAAGGTTTTGTGGAAGTAGGTGGTAATCCCGCCGGGATGTCCGTGCTCAATAATAAATTATATGTGGGAAACAGCGATTATGCTACAGGATACACCAATTGTTCAGTTTCTGTGATCGATCTGGGATCATTTACAGTAGAGGCAACCATTCCCACGGAAGTTAATCCGCAATTCCTGGCAGCTATTAATGGAGAAGTTCACGTAAGTTGCGGTGGCAATTGGAGCACTATTTTCGGAAAGATATGCATTCTTGATCCGGCAACAAATACAATCACAGATATACTGGAGATAGGCGGTGTAACCAGCAATTTTGCGATCACACCTGAAAATATTGTTTACGTAGCAGACGGCAACAGCACTGCTCTCTACGCCTATGATGCCCAAAGTCTGAACATTATTTATAATAGTACAAATCCATTTACTCCCGGCGGTACAATGGTAGCTGCAAACGATGAATTCCTGGCTGTTCTGGGTGGTGAGTGGGGGCAGAACTTTACCGTAAAAACATATGACTTTGAAGAAAACCTGTTAAATGAATATACCGTGGGCTTGTATGCAACGGATCTAAAACTTCTCGACGATGGAACATCCGTATATGAAGAGCAAGTGATTAATACCGACTGCAATCTTTCAAATTATCCCAATCCGTTCAATCCGACAACTACTATTTCTTTTTCAACCACGGAGAGCGCAGAGAACACAGAGATTAATATTTATAATTTAAAAGGGCAGAAAGTAAAACAGCTTCTCAGCGAACAGCTTTCAGCTGGTCAGCATTCTATTGTATGGAACGGAAAAGATAAGAACGGTAAACCGGTTTCCAGTGGAGTGTATTTTTATAAACTTAACGCGAGAGATTTTCAACAGATAAAGAAAATGGTGCTGTTAAAATAAAATATATTTGAAAGTTCTTGACATAATTTAGCCTGATTACAAATTTGTAACCGTTACAAATTAGGAATTGTAACAAAGGTTGAATTATGATTGATTTTATAGAGCTTTTAAAAGAACACGGCATCCCGCCGTCTTTACAAAGGATCAAAATATTGGAATATCTGCATAATTTCAAAACCCATCCCACGGCAGATATGATCTATCAAGCACTGGTGGATGAGATGCCCACGCTTTCGAAAACTACAGTTTATAATACTTTGAAAACCTTTACGGAAAAAGGCATCCTGGTGGCTCTCTCGCTATTTGAGAGCGAAGTGCGATATGAATATAATACCGAACCGCATATTCATTTCAAATGTTTTAAATGCGGAAAAATCTACGATATTTCAAAAACCTTTGAATGTTTTAAAAATGAAGAAATAGAAGGTCATAAAGTTTTGGAACATCATATAAATTTGAAAGGCATTTGTAAGAGTTGCCTGGAGAAAGCAAAGGGTTAAGAAAATGCCAGAACTTCCCGAAGTGCAAACTGTAATTAATGGACTGACCCAGAAGGTTCTGGGTAAGGAGATCAAAGAGATCATTAAGCTCCGACCGGGAACAGTGATCTGGCAAAATCCTGTTACAAGTTTGGGAAACATTAATTCCATTTCGAGAAGAGGAAAATATATTCTAATACAAACTTCCAAAGATCTCATACTTGTAATCCACCTGCGAATGACTGGAAAATTGATATTTGAAACCGATCTGGCAAAGACATCGGATCACGCCAGAGCAGAACTGGTTTTTAGCGATAATACAAAACTGATATTCAATGATGTTCGAGCTTTTGGTAAAATTCAAATAGTTAAAATAAATGAAGAAATCGAAGCATTCCAAAAGCTGGGTTTAGAACCATTATCAGATGAATTTGATGCCCAGTATTTGAAGAATAAACTGAAAAACAGAAAAGCTCCTATCAAAAATATTTTGCTTGACCAACGAGTTATTTCTGGATTAGGTAACATCTATGTTGCAGAGATTCTCTTTCGCAGCAAGATAGATCCGAGAGTTCCGGGAAATAGACTTAAGAAAAAGCAGTTGGAAAGCATTGTGTCGGAAACAAAGACAGTTTTGAAAGAAGCTATCAAGCACAACGGAACGACAATTTCCGATTTTAGAAGTGTGGAAAACAAAACAGGTGATTTCCAGAATTTCCTGAATGTTTACCACAAAGAATACTGTAAATGTGGGCATCGAATCAAAAGAATCAAGCAGGCAGGGCGCTCAACCTATTATTGTCCTGTGTGTCAGAAATAGCGAGACTTGACTTGCAATGACTGCAAGGAATGTGAGTCGAGAATCGCAAAGAAAGAAAAATGAAATTTTTCAGAGGGGTTTATTATGAAACCTATTAAGATCAAAGAAGGAATTTACTGGGTTGGTGGTATCGATTGGGATTTACGTAATTTCCACGGTTATGTCACTCAGAGCGGTTCCACTTATAACTCATATTTAATAATCGATGAGAAAATCACACTTATCGATAATGTAAAATATTATCTGGCAGAAGAACTGATTGATAGAATCTCTGCTATTATCGATCCTTCCAAAATCGATTATATTATTCAAAATCATATTGAAATGGATCATTCCGGTTCACTTCCTAATATGAAAAAATTATGTCCTAATGCAAAGATCTTCGCATCTCCCAAAGGTGTGGAAGGTCTTCACAAACATTTTAAAATCGATGGTGAACTCTTGACTGTAAAATCAGGAGATGTCTTAAAATTAGGCACACGAAGTTTGCATTTTGTTCAAACTCCAATGGTTCACTGGCCCGATAATATGGTTAGTTACTGTCCCGAAGAAAAAATACTTTTCTCTAACGATGCTTTTGGACAGCATATTGCATCTTCAGAGCGATTCGATGATGAATACCCGTTCGATATTATGATGCACGAAGCGGAAAAATACTACGCTAATATCGTTCTTCCTTATGGAACACAGGTTCAGAAAGCTCTGGAAGTTGTTGGTGATCTGGATATTGAAATCATCTGTCCCAGTCACGGACTTATCTGGCGTTCTCAAATTCCAGAGATTATTAAAGAATATAAAAAATGGTCTGCAAATGAGGTGGATGAGAAAGCTGTTATTATTTATGATACGATGTGGAGATCAACGGAGAAAATAGCTCATAAGATTCAGGAAGCATTCGAGGAGATAAATTATAAAACAAGAATGTTCAACCTTCAACATAATCATATTTCGGATGTTATGACAGAGATCCTGACTGCAAAATATATTTGCGTGGGTTCTCCCACTTTGAATAATAATATACTGCCAACGGTTGCAGCATTTTTGACTTACTTGAAAGGGCTTGCTCCCAAAAACAGGATCGGACTTGCATTCGGCTCTTACGGCTGGGGTGGACAGAGTGTTGGAATAGTTGAAAATATTCTCAGGGAATGCGGTTTTGAAATGCTCGAGCAGATCAAACTACAATATGTTCCTGATGAAGAATTATTGGAAAAAGCAAAAGAAAAATTAATAAAACAAATTTAAAGGAATTATATATGGCAAAAATAAATTTAAAGGGAAACGAAATAAACACAATCGGGAATTTACCGGAAGTCGGACAGTCCGCACCGGATTTTACACTCACAAAAACCGACCTTTCGGATGTATCTCTTGCTGCTTATAAGGGTAAGAAAGTGATACTGAACATTTTCCCGAGTTTAGATACAACTATCTGTGCAATGTCGGTAAGAAAATTTAATGCTGAAGCTGGAAAATTAGATAACACGGTTGTTTTGTGTATCTCGCGAGATTTACCTTTTGCACATAAGAGATTTTGCACTACGGAAGGATTGGAAAATGTAGTATCGTTAAGTGAACTGAGAAATGATGAATTCTCAAAAAAATATGGCGTTAGAATTATTGATGGTCCGATGGCAGGATTAATGACAAGAGCTGTTATCGTTTTGGATGAGAATAGTGTGATAAAATATAGAGAACTGGTTCCGGAGATCGTACAGGAACCGGATTATGAAAAGGCATTAGAAGGATTAAAAAAATAAAAAGTCCGGCTTCGTAGAACTACGCCGTGACATGGAGGAAAAAATGATTTCAAAGAAACTACAAGATGCAATTAACAAACAAATTAATAAAGAACTTTATTCAGAATATTTGTACCTTTCAATGGCAGCATATCTGGAATCGATAGGATTGGAAGGATTTGCCAATTTCTTTAAAGTACAGATACAGGAAGAGCGCTTTCACGCTATGAAGTTCTTTGATTATGTGAATGAAAGAGGTGGAAGAGTTATCTTGGAAGCTATTGATCGTCCACAAATAGAATTCAAATCCCCTGTGGAGATATTTGAAATTGCTTACAACCACGAACAATATGTAACTAAATTAATTAATGAACTGATGGAAGTGGCAATTAAGGAAAATGATCACGCTGCGAAGAGCTTCCTGAACTGGTACATCGATGAACAGGTGGAAGAAGAAGCTTCTATGGATAAAATTCTGAACCAGTTAAAGATGATAGGTGGGAAAGGTCAGGGTATGCTGATGCTGGATAAAGAGCTCGCAGCTAGAACCTTTACTCCTCCCGCTCAATAACCTTCCGAACGTATGAAAATCTTTGGAATGGTTTTAAAAAAATAATCCGGTTTAGTAGAACTATGCCGTGACAATCCGGCTTTGTCAATGCTACGCCGGGATAAAGGAGAATAAAATGACTCAATTAAGGGAAATTTATTTCTGCGAAATATGTGGAAATGTAGTGGAAATTATGAATGAAGGAGCCCCAGCATTAGTTTGTTGCGGTCAACCAATGGTAAAATTAGAAGCAAAAACTGAAGATGCTACTACA
>JACNIV010000111.1 GCA_014382915.1 Candidatus Cloacimonadota bacterium
AATATGATTATCAGATTCATCATAATCAAAACGAGCTTTAGCAAATCGTGGTTTTCCGCATACTACAAGATCTCCATTTTCATCGAAATGTACAGTTTCCACCAGGTTACCACGAATATCATATAAATTACGCGTTCGCGTACTTTCATCATAGAATTCCCGTAATTCTTTAGAAGGAAGATAGAAGCTGATCTCAGAGATTGAATTATCCGGGTGATATTTCATACTGGTCATCTGGTAAGAAGCAGTATCACCTACAATCAGGTTGTATGCTTTAAAGGATTTCTGTTCAATTACATTCCCGGATTCGTCATATTTATAGCGTTCCAGGGCAATTCCATTCAGATCTTTCATATTACCTATAACATCATATTTACAGAACTCTACTACATTATTATTTTCATCATAATTCCATTTATAAGAGGCAATTCCATTTTTCGGATCGTTTGCCAGTTCGCCAAATTTCAAATGTCCTACAAGTTCCAGATTTCCTTTCTTGCTATACATAAATCGCCAGCAGCTTTCAAATTTATGTATTGAGTTGGAATTTAATGGAGTTTGTCCTGAAATTGTAAAAAGACCATCCAACTGTATGGTTTGGTAATATTCTTTACGGGCAAAATCGTTATTTTTATAAGTGCATGTGAATAAAATGATCAAACAGAAAAACAGCGTTATTTTACCGGTTTTCATAAGAAAAAAAAGGGTGGCAGAAGCCACCCTGTAGAAAATTAATATGAGCCTAAAATAGTTGTAGCGTCTGCACCTTTGGCTACCAGGGTACTCGTCCAAATCACATTACCCTGATCAACTATCTGGTATTTAACAACACCGCCGGGAACTTTATTTGAAAGCCACCATTCCACATTTCCCTGTCCATACACAGCCAGGAATTTTACGTGATCGCAATTGAATGCACCAGTTTTGGTTTCAAGATTTTCCTGCCCGATAGTAGCACCCTCGATGCTTTCCTGTGTAACATCTCTGGGCGGATAATAGATCTGTTCATCGGATACCGGAATTTCTCCTTCGTTGTCATCGGTATCTTGGGCACGCAATCGAAGCAGATTCCCACCAGATGAGATAAGTGATTCGTAGATCCAGGTATCTTCACCATCTATCCAGGAAACCCGCCACCAATGGTTGCCTTTTTCGTCTGTTTTCAAGTATGCACGTTCGATCTCAACTATATTGCCACCACCTGTGTCGATCTCAAATTTGGTCCATTCTCCCGGTTCATAACCGACTTGACCTAACCACAGACCCCCGATAGTAAAACTGTATGTAAAAGCAATCTGTGCCTGCATAGCCATAAAGTTACCCCAGTTTGCAGATCGTGGTGGTGGTAATTTTTCTTTGGGAGCCATTTTTTTATAAGCTTCCTGTTCTGCATGTTCTCCGGCTGCTCTTCCAATTCCACGACCGATACCCCTGGAAATGGGATCAGAAAAACCTACACATCCGGTGGAGATAATGATGATAATTGAAATTAAACCACAAAAAATTAACTTACTTTTCTTCATTGATCTTCCTCCTTAATATAATCTATAAAGCACAACGAATAAAAGATAGAATCTTTATTTGTCAATTTTTTTGGATTGTGTTAATCGAAAATGCAGTTTTTCCTTTTCTTTCAGAACTTCCGAAATGGTGTATAACGAACCCGAAATGATAATGATATCTTCTTTACCAGCTTCTGAAATAGCCTGTTTTACAGCATCTACAACATTCATTACAGTTTCGAAATTGGTATGATGTTTTTTTGCAATGTTCAGTTGGTCTTCAATTTCTGCTGCCCGGGTAGATTTGTTTTTCGAAATAAATATCTTGTAGCTTATACTGCATACATCTCTAATTATCTGTTCCAGATTTTTATCACGTAAGATAGCCAGAACAAAAAATATCTTTTTATCAGGAAAGAGAACTTCCAGGTTGTTTATTAAAACTCTCATTCCTTCTTCATTGTGGGCTCCATCAATGATCACGGTCGGATCTTTGGATATTATCTGCATGCGTCCCGGCCAGTTTATATTGATAAGAGCTTTTCGTATTTTTGTTTCATCAAAAGGTTTTCCTGTTTTTTGCAGGAAAAGAGAGAAAGCTTTAATGGCTGCGGCAGCGTTATAAGGTTGATGTTTGCCGAGGAGATTGATCGTGAGACCGGGTAATTCGATCTGCGGGTCATGATAATTAAAAGCGCTTCCATTTGGATCGATGTGGATATCGGATATTTCGAAGTCCTTTCCAAATTCATAAACCTGAGCATTCTTTTCCCGAGCTATTTTTTTTATGACTTCGACTGAAGTTCTATTCATTTGACCCAGCACTACAGGGGTGTTCTCTTTTATGATTCCTGCTTTTTCATAAGCTATTTTCTCAATAGTATCACCCAGGCTTTTTGTATGATCGAAAGAAATTGTAGTGATTACGGAAACGGTAGCAGCAAAAGGATTCGTGCCGTCCAGTCGCCCACCTAAGCCAACCTCGAAAATGGCGTTCTCTACATTATTTGCCTGAAAATAATTAAAAGCCATGGCAGTTGTGATTTCAAAGAAAGAAGCTTCATGTTTTTCGAAAACCGGTCCCCATTTTTTATAAATATTTATAAGTTCTTTTAAATTGATATTCTCTCCATCAAGGCGTATTCGTTCACGGTAATCTACCAGATGAGGAGAGGTATTCAAACCCGTTTTTAAGTAATATTGAAGAGACATGGCTTCGCACATAGCAGCAGTGGAACCCTTGCCGTTTGTTCCTGCTATATGAATTCCCTTAAGAGCCAAATTCGGGTAATTCATTTCCTTCAGGATGTTATTTATTCTGTCCAATCCCAATTTTACATTTCCTGAATGACGCTGATAGATATAATCTAAAAATTCCTGATATTTCATAAGGCTATTAAAAAAACCTTCAAGTGGACTTGAAGGTTTTATTTAAGAATTTTTTCTTATTCCAATATGCTTTCCGGAAGTTTGTGATCCGGGAATTTTTCTTCATGCGGGCATCTCACAATTATCTCGCCGGTTTTGAAATCACCATGCATGAAATACTTGTCACCAACGCCATTTTCAGGGCATTCGAAGGTCTTCTTCAAATAGTTCATTCTCATCAGATCCTGGGCTGTGCCGGTAAAATCTTCTTCCCTTTCCATCATGTATCTTTCAATGGCTTCATAGATAGTTTTCATATTTCTAATACATTCTTCGGCCTTCTGTTTTTTATTAACATTATAAGTTTGTGGTAAAATCAATATGAAAAGAAGAACTATGAGAGCTACTAAACTGATTATTTTATATGCATTGATTTTCTTCATTATGTCTCCTTATTTTTTTTGGATAAGACTTGTTTTTCAGTTTTTTCGTCAAGTTTTTTGTTTTGGATAATTTCCTAACTATTTCTACTTGACCGATTTTTTAACTGAGACATTAAATGACTCAAAAAAATGGAGGGCAAGATGGCTAAAAAAATTCTTGTTGCCACAATAAAACCTTTTGCTAAGAAAGCGATCAAAGATATTGAAAAAATTTGTAAAGACAGTGGATATGAATTCATTCTCATGGAGAAATATCCCGAGCAGAATGACCTGGTGGTTGCTGTAAAAGACGTAGATGCTTTGATCGTGAGAAGCGATAAGGTTACACGTGAAGTTATTGAGAATGCAGATAACCTGAAGATCGTAGTTCGTGCCGGTGCAGGATACGACAATCTCGATTGTGAAGCAGCTACCGAAAAAGGTATAGTTTGTATGAACACTCCAGGACAAAATTCCAATGCTGTTGCTGAGCTGGCTTTTGGCATGATGATTTATATGGCGCGAGGTCAGTTTAATGGTAAGTCGGGTACTGAGCTGAAAGGTAAAACCATTGGAATTCACGCTTATGGAAATGTAGGACAGAATGTAGCCCGTATTGCCAAAGGCTTCGGTATGAAAGTGCTGGCATTTGATCCTTATGTAGATAAAGAGAAAATGAAAGCTGAGGGAGTTGTTCCAGTTGATTCGGTCGAAGAACTTTATAACATTTGTGATTATGTTTCATTGCATCTTCCTTCCATTCCGGAAACACAAAAATACGTTAACGATAAACTTCTCAGCATTATGAAACCGGGTGCAACGATTATCAATACAGCACGTAAAGAGGTTATTTGTGAGGAAAGCATCCTGAAAGTTTTAACTGAAAGAAGTGATCTAAAATATGCTTCCGATGTAGCTCCTGAAAAGAAAGATGAAATGTTGGAAAAACTTGGTGATCGTGTTTATTTCACACCTAAAAAGATGGGTGCACAAACCCTGGAAGCAAATATTAACGCAGGGATTGCAGCGATTAATCAGATAATTAATTATTTCGAGAAGGATGATAACACTTTTCAAGTAAATAAATAGTAATTTAAATCTACTATAGTAAGCAGATTTATTGACATAAAATAATTACATATTTTTATCCTCACGTACAAAATAAATGTCATTCTGAAAAATATTTTTTTGTGTGACATACAATGCAAAATATCTCTATTTATTTTAAAAATAAGTAGTTAGATACAATAAAACACTATTATTTAACTTTTGGTCTAATAATTGCTAAAATAATTATAAATATATAATACTAACAATGAAAAAAGCTAGGAGGAAATATGAAACATTTAAAATTATTTATAGCAATCCTGTTAGTACTTACAGTCATTCAACTTTTCGGACAAAACAGGATAGACAGTAATTATATTGTTCGTACTTTTATTGACGACGAAGGAAATTCGATCGATGAGATCATTGTACCCGGCAGACCTCCGGAATTTCATCGAGAACCAGCTGTTGAACTACCTGATCCTGCAACAAGTGATGCAATAAACATTCTTCCAAATATACCAGCTTTCGACTGGGTTTATGGTTGTTCAGCCACATCTGCAGCAATGATGACAGGTCATTATGATAATACGATTTTCCCGCAGATGTACACAGGACCTACCAATGGTGGTGTAGTACCCATGAACAATAGCGCATGGGGTGCAGGGGAATGTCCGCTTAGTGCTACTCACCTGGGATATGATGGACTTGCTGTAAGAGGGCATGTTGATGACTATTGGTCTGCTTATGGCTCATCTGTAGATCCCTATTATG
>JACNIV010000112.1 GCA_014382915.1 Candidatus Cloacimonadota bacterium
TGGCAATTTCATCTCTATTAGTAGTTAATTTTTTCTCTATTTCAGAGGGGAACAGGTTTGAACTGATAGTTTCATCCGGTTTATCTTCCTTACTGTAAACACCAAAGGAACTACTGAACAGGAAAAGATTCTTATCAGCATCATATTTTTTTACAATTTTAAAATGGACGTTCTCATATCTGACATTATCCAATACCTCTCGCTGAACACCTGTGATCCTTTTTGAAAGACGCCATTCTTCGTCGAAGTAGTTATGTTTGTAAATATAGTACTGATTTTCAAGCAGATTTTCATTACCCAGATAGAGATTGCCCGGATAAAGAGATCTTGTTTGTTCATCATAAGAGAGGATTTGCGTAAGAATGTAGTCATCTCCCAGATCTTTATTGCATTTAAAGGTCATTTCAAAGAAAAGGGTCTGATTTTTATTGCTGTCTTTGGGGAGTTCAATTATGATTTTCTTATCCTGATAATATTCATTTTTATTGGCTATCTGTTTACCGGTTTCGTCAAAAACCTTGAAGTAGATGTTCCTGACTTTATACGTTTTGTTCATATTGTATTCATAGTTAACCAGAAGTCTGGTTTTCGATTCATCCAAAAAGGTGGAATTTGTAAGGTAAACAACAGGTTTCCCCCACATTACCCTATTATAATCGCCTTTATCATCTTCGCCGTCAATTACATTGAAACCGGAGATCTGAGGCAGCATGTCGGAATTGATAATATCCAGCGAAGAGACATCGGAGAAGGTTTCGTATTTTGCTACATCATATAAAGAAAAAACGAAATAGTAGTCTTCTATATTTTCGACATCGATATCCACATCAACTTCGTGTTCTTTCCCTGTGAAAATATTCGGATATTTCTTTTCTCCGATGATCTTATTATTTAATATGTTTATCGAAACAGTTTTAGAAGGTGTATAAGGGTAGGAAGAATATCGCTGGTAGATAAATTCTGCAGGATTTTCCACGGTTCTTTCAAGTGCAACTACTGTGGAATCTTCTTTCATTGCCAGACCGTTCTTTTCAACTTCATCAAGATATTTCAGGTATTTGGCAAATTTTTCGAGGTCATTTTTCTTCATCATATAAATCCGGTGATAATAAATATCATCGGTAAAAGTTGGAAGTGACCATTCGAATTGCAGTCTGTTCTTATCCTGTACATAGACAGCGTAAAATGCAGATATTTTTTCCGGTGAGTTCTCTCTGGGAATGCCAATTGCGGGCTGGACGTGAGGATAATATCTTCGAGATTCGCTGACTGCTATAACTGTATAATAGTAGTTATGGTCAGTGATCAGTTTCTTTGCCAGTTGCTCGAATTCTCTTAACTTCAATCCGGCATAAACCGTAGTATCTTCATCAGCTACCACTTCCATTTTACGGCTGTGATAGTAATAATCCTTTTCTGAAATGACCCCGAGAATATCATAGTGTTCAAGTTGGGGACCGAGGATATTCACATCACGAGGATAACGGCGGTATAAAGGGTTGCCTTTTTTCTGTCCCTTTTCCCTCCTCAGCTTTCCTCTTGCCTGGGTGTCCGCAAAATAATTGAAATCCGTATCATAAAAATACATTTCTTCAGCAAGAACACCGGTTTTCACATTAACATCGATCTTTCCTATAAAAAAAAGAGAATCAGGCGTAATACCGCGATAAACACGGTATTCGATGATTCTCCTCTCTTTTGGCAAGGGCTTCCAGCTCAGCATCAACCCCGATCCATCATCGTTCGGAATATCGTTAACATCAAGATTTTCCACGATGTACTCTGATTCATCAACTGCGGCATGGGTCGTTTGCGGTAAGAGCAAGAAGCTAAATGCCAGAAGAAACAGGAAAAACCCAGTTCTGGCAAAGGTTAACTTCATAAACATCTCCTTTACTTTTTTTATCGAAATACTCTTTCTTTTTTCAGATAAATTTTAGCAAAAACATTCGTTACAACCAATATTGTCAACCTGTTTATTTTACTTAGTTAAATTGTCTATTTCAAGATTGGAAACATCCGGGTTGAAAAGATAGGTTCTTAAACTATCTACATGTATTTGAAACAGCTCCATTTCACCTTTGGGAACTGGTGGGCCCGACACATTTTTCAATCTCAACGGATTGATAGCCTTTTCATATTGATAGATCGTATAATGCAGATGATTCCCGGTTGAAAGACCTGTCGATCCTACATAGCCTATGATATCGTGCTGTTTAACTTTATTTCCTACTTTGTATTTTCCATAACTGCTCAGATGACCATAGAGGGTTTTATATCCATTCGCATGACGAATTATTATCGTTTTGCCATATCCACCGGTTCTGCCGTTTACAGAAGGGTGTCCTCCTTTCCAACCTCCATGAATGATGGTGCCGTCTGCAGAGGCTTCCACGGGTGTTCCATAAGCGGCAGCATAATCTACTCCGTTATGCATCCACGATTTTTTTGTGATCGGATGTCTTCTCATTCCAAAATATGAGGAGATCCGTCTGTAATTTAATGGTGATTTCAGGAAAGCTTTCTGAAATGATTTCCCATTTTCGTCATAATATTTGGAAATGCCTTTATTATTGGTATAACGATAGGCTATATTATCATAGTTTCGGCTGGTATATTGAGCTACCAGGATTTCACCATATTTGATGAATTCTCCACTTTCGGTTTTGTACTGCTCAAAAGCCAGTGTGAAACTATTACCCTTCTGAGGATCGATAAAGAAATCGATATCCCATTGAAATATCTGGCTCATCATAACTGCCAGTGCCGGTCCTTCTCCACCATCGATAACGGCATTCCAGAGTGAAGATTCCATAACTCCCTCGAAAGTATCGATCTCTTTTACCAATTTCAGAGTATCGATTTGAGTGAGGAAAACATCGGCAGTATCGCGAATAACACGATAAGTGTGGATCTTGTCGGGGATATAAATTAATTCATGCATTACGTCCAGGGTATCAAGTCTCACCACAAAGCTGTCTGCTGGTTGAGCACGTCTGAGATTGTATATGGAATCCATTTTATTAACGAATTTATACACTGTGGCATTTTCGATACCTTCATCGATGAGGGCATTTGCTAGTGTTTCCCCTTCCTGCAAGGAACCGGATAGATAAATAAAGGGATCTATTTCTTCGGGTGTCTTTTTGCTGCAGGAAAGCAATATTAATAGTAGTAAACAAAACACAAAAAATCTATTCATCTTTTTTCCTAAAATTATTTATTGAATGCTTTTTGTTTTTATTGCATATGTTGTCAAATAAATTTCATGATTCCTATAGGTAACAGCAAAAAACTTGACCAGAGCAAGTGAAATCTGGAATTGGAACAGTAGCTAAAGATATTGAGAGGAAAGATGTTAAGTATAATCGGTGCACTAATAGTGCTTGGAATATTGGTTACAGTTCATGAAACCGGGCATTTTGTAGTCGCCCGGATAATTGGAGTGGAAATAGAGAAATTTTCCATCGGATTCGGACCCAGATTATTAAGTTTTAAAAAAGGTACAACAGAATACAGGATATCTATAATTCCTCTGGGTGGTTATGTTAAGATGAAAGGAGAAAAGCCGGACGAAGAAGTTGATGATGACACCGGTTCTTATCATTCCAAATCCTGGTGGGAAAGAGGATTAATTGCTTTTGCGGGACCTTTTGCTAACTTCCTTTTTGCGCTTATTATTTTTATTGCTTCCTTTGCTATTGGTAAATATTATGAAGATCATCTTCCGGTTATTGGAAAGATTGAACCTGCATACGAACAGGTGTTTGAGAAAAATGATACAATATTGGAAATAAACGGTCATCCTGTTCAGGGATGGAGTCAACTGGTTCAATACACCAAACCCGGTGAATATAATTCTATGCTATTGGAACGTGAAGGTAAAACACTTGAAATAGAATTAGCAGAAATCGAACCCCGAACCTGGTACTCGGAAATCTTGCCGTTATCACCTTCTGTTATTGGAGAAGTAGCACCCGGAATGGCAGCCTACCAGGCAGGATTGATGGCAGGGGACAGCATACTTGCAATAAATGGTAAGAAGGTAAATGACTGGTATGAAATGCGGGAATTAATAACCGGTAGTAAAAGTGATGAAATAACTCTCGTCATCAAACGGGGAGAACAAACTTTTGAAAAATCTCTGCTGCTTGAAGAGAACATATTACAAGACAATAAAATAATAGGAATAATGCAATATCTACCCGTAAAAATTGAAGAACGTTATAATATCGGAGAGTCTATAAAGTATGGTTCGATCACCACTGTTAATTTTGTAGCATTGAACTATGCAATGCTTTTCAAACTGGTCACCAAACCCAAAGCTATCAAATCCAATCTGGGCGGTCCGATCATGATCTATACGATGTCTAAACAAACTATTAATAAAGGTTGGAATTACATACTTTCTTTCATTGGCGCTATCAGTATAATATTGATGATCATGAACCTGCTGCCGATCCCTGTGCTGGATGGAGGACATATCTTCTTTTGCTTTGTTGAAGGAATTCAGAAGAAACCACTTTCCCAGAGATTGCAGATAGCATTGCAAAATATTGGTATCTTTATCTTATTATTTTTAATGGTATTTGCTTTTTGGAACGATATCAGCAGGATTTTTACGCGTAATGTCTCAATTCAAGAACAGAAAATGAACATGGAATAAGCGGAGGCTGTCATTTTTGAATTTACTGTAGAAGCAAAAAGCGGTAATGCACGAGCCGGACTTCTTGTAACTCCGCATGGTACTATCCAAACTCCTATATTTATGCCGGTGGGAACAAGGGCTACGGTCAAGACGCTTTCTCCTGCTGAATTACACGATATGGGAGCGCAGATTATTCTGGGTAATACCTACCATCTGTATCTTCGACCCGGTCACAAATTGATTAAAAAAGCAGGCGGTTTACATAAATTCATGAGCTGGTATAAACCGATACTTACAGACAGCGGCGGGTTTCCGGTGGTGAGCTTTGAAGGTTTAAGAAAGATAACTCCCGAAGGGGTGGGTTTTCAGTGTCCCCTCCAAGGCAGCTATCCTATGTTTACCCCTTCAAAAATGGTCGAAAA
>JACNIV010000113.1 GCA_014382915.1 Candidatus Cloacimonadota bacterium
GGTAAAGCAGTTTTTGTGATAACCCTTACCGTTGGCGTGATACTGGAGATCTTCGGTATTTACTTCCTGAAAGATTTCTTAACTTTACATTAAGGTGGACAGAATGAAAAGAAAAATACCTTTAATAATAACATTTGTTGTTGGTGTAGTTCTCATATTTGCAGAATTCATTCCTCATAAACCATTCGGTCTTATCTCCGGTGAATTGGAAAAATGGTATCTCATCATCGCAGGTTTTGCTATCATACTGGGTCAGCTTAATCTTTTTAAAGTAAACCTGTTCAAGATCCGTTACAAGCAGCAAAACTGGCAGTATTTTATTTTAACACTGGTAAGTTTCAGTGTAATGGTTTTATGTGGTATTTTCTGGGGAACCCAGAATAATCCCGGTGTTTTTGGTAACGGCGCAGCTATAGCCACAGCAATGGGTGACAAACCTTTCGATTATCTTTTTTTGAACGTTTACCAGCATCTTTCGGCAACCATGTTCTCATTATTGGCATTCTTTATAGCTTCTGCTGCATATCGTGCTTTCATAGCTCGTACTACCGAATCTAACCTGCTGCTGGCTGCCGCTATCCTGGTGATGCTGGGTAATACAAGCATGGGAAGCATTCTTACCGGTTGGTTGCCGGAATCTCTCAAATTCCTACATTTACCAAGAATATCTGAGTTTATTATGAAATACCCCAATACAGCCGGGCAGCGAGCTATTATGATCGGGGCAGGATTGGGTATTATCGGAAGTTCACTTCGCATCATTCTGGGAATCGAACGTTCCTACCTGGGAGGTAAATAATGGCAACTGCAAAACGCAAACAGTTAGATAGAAGATGGCTCTTCCTGCTTCTTTTTGTGGGAGTTGCATTACCTCTAATTTTTGTTATCGGTTTTCCCATTGAAACAACTGAAAATGTAAGAATGGTTTACAATTTGGTTGAAAACACTCCACCTAACTCTAAAGTTATATTATCTTTCGATTACGACCCGGGTAGTAAACCGGAACTGCATCCTATGGCAAAAGCTATGATGCAGCATTGCTTCGATAGAGATATTAAAGTAATAGTAACTGCTCTTTGGCCGATGGGTGTACAGATGGCGGAAGAGATTTTCAGTGATATCCAAAGCAAAAACCCGGATGTGAAATATGGCATAGATTATGTGAATCTCGGCTTTAAGTCCGGTGGTATAGTTACTATACAGTCTATGGGAAAACAATTCCGCGAAGTTTTCCCGGAAGATATGAACGGTACTTCTATTGATGAATTTCCTATTATGGATGGAATAAAGAATTTTGATAACCTGAGCTTTGTTTGCTCTTTTTCTGCCGGTGATCCCGGCATAAAGCAGTGGGTACAGGTAACGCACGATAAATTCAATCGTCCCGTAACGGGTGGTGTTACCGGAGTAAGTGCTCCGTCAATTCTACCCTATGTAAATGCACAGCAGCAGTTGACCGGACTATTGGCCGGGTTGAAAGCTGCTGCAGAATATGAATTGCTATCAAAAGTGCCAGGCACAGCAACCAGTGGTATGGATGCTCAATCGATCGCACATCTCATCATTATTATTTTTATTGTGATAGGAAATATCAATTTCCGGCGAGATAAAAAAGCCGAAAAGAGAGGTGAATAATGACACATTTCTTCTCAGTTCTGGGAATCTGGTTAGGTGCTCTTTTTACTTTTGCCATTTTCAGTTTTCTATATAAAGATAATCCTTTCTACAAAATAGCAGAACAGATATTTGTGGGTCTTTCGGCAGGATACTGGTTTGTTTATACTATTTTCTTTATACTTATGCCAAACCTGTTCAATCCCCTTCTGCAGGATTTTGCTGTAAACTGGATCAAACTGATACCTGCTGTTCTGGGCATTCTTATGCTGCTGCGGCTCATCCCCTCAATCGATTGGGTGAGCAGATTTCCCATTGCCCTGGTTATTGGTACAACATCCGGTATTTTCTTTTTGCGTTATCTTAAATCCGACGTCATAAACCAGCTCACCGCAACGATCATGAATCCATTCCATGGAGCAAACTGGGTCAATGTAGTGGGACAGATATTATTGATCGTAGGAACTCTTAGCGGAGTGATCTATTTTTATTTCAGTAAGAAACATGAAGGTGCTTTTGGTGTTACGGCCAAGATCGGTATTTATTTCCTAATGGTGAGTTTTGGTGCTGCTTTTGGTTACACCGCCATGGCACGTATTTCACTGCTCATCGGCA
This sequence comes from Candidatus Cloacimonadota bacterium, assembly GCA_014382915.1. Lineage (GTDB taxonomy): Bacteria > Cloacimonadota > Cloacimonadia > Cloacimonadales > TCS61 > JACNIV01. Next base: position 2,230 of record JACNIV010000113.1, read on the forward strand.
GGCTGCAATTCCTGTTGGGAGATTGGCTGGGAATTATTAATCCGTAAAAGAGAAAAGTTATGAATTTATTAGGAAAAATTAAACTTATACTTATTTTTTGTTTGTTGTTAATTCCTCTTATTTTGTTCTCTCAAACAGAGATCGACGATTTGAAAAAACAACTTGATTTTGCTTCTGGAAAAGAAAAAATCGAAATCCTTGATTATCTGCAAGAAGCTTATTGGGATATTTTTCCTGAAGCCAGCATAGAATATGGACAACAAGCACTTAAACTTGCCCGGAAACTTAATGATGACCGTCAGGAAGCCCTGGAGTTAATAAATATCGGGCAAGCTTATTTCGTCCAGGAAGACTATACTAAAGCCATACGTAATTATACACTTGGGATGGATCTCGCTGAAAAGATCGGTGACAAATTCCTGATGATCGAACAGTATATTAACATCTCTGTTTGTTATTTAAAACTAAACAACGAAGTTAAATCTATTGAATTTGCTTTAATCGCTTTGGATATTTGTGATAAATCGGATAATACGAAAGGTTATATAGGGGCTTATAAAAATCTGGGAGATATTTATTTCCAGAAAAAAGATATAGCAGATGCAATAGGTTATTATCAACTTGCAATCGATGCTGCCCGAAAACTGGATGATATGAATTCCGTTTCAAATATCCAGAAAAAGATCGGTGTATGCTTCCTGGCAAGCGAAGAAAAAAACAGAGCTATAGATTTCTTTAAACAAGCTGCAGCTTATTTTGAAACAACAAATGCCTTAAAGGAACTTGTTATTTGTTATAAAGCTCTTGGATTATTGTATGAAAAACAAGGTGATAAAATAAATTCCGATAAATTCGATAGAAAGCTCTTAGAGATTGAAAAACAATTATTAGAAGAAGAAGAAATAGACAGATACCTTTTCTATTATGAATATTATAATGTATTGGGTTACAAAGACAAAGCTCTCGAACATTATCAGAAATATAATCAGCTTCTTAATACTTATTATGTAAAGAAAAGTCATCAAGAAATGGAGATCATCCAACAGTTATATGAACAGGAAAAGCAAATTCTGGAAAAAGATATAACTGAAACCGATAGTGAATTAGAAAAGATACAAAGCGAATCAAAAGAAAAAGAACAGGAAATTAAAGCTCTCAAAACAGTCCAGGAAGAAAGAGAAGAACAGATACGATTGGAAAAAGCTAAAAAAGAAGAACTGCGCCGAAATCTGAAATATGAACAGGAAATTAACAATCTTAAACTCTTACGCAAAAACCAAGAACGAAATTTATTTATAATTTCTTCAATATTATTCTTAATCATTATGATTGTTATATTTAACCGTCTTCGCTTTAATGTGAAAGTAAACGCAAAACTCAATAAACAGAATAAATTCATTTTAAAAGTTTCTGATCAGTTGAAGAATGCAAATAATAAACTGGAAAAGGCTAACAAAGAATTAAAACGAGCAAAAGAAAAACTTGAAAAGATAGCCCGTACAGATCCGCTCACTCATCTTTCCAACCGTCGTGATATCCTGGAAAAAATGAATTATGAAAAAGACCGCTTTGAACGAAATGCTAAACCATTCACAATCGTGATTTCTGATATAGACAATTTCAAATCTGTCAACGATAATTACGGACATTACTGCGGAGATCACGTTTTAAAAACCATATCCAAATTGTTCACTTCTTCGTTAAGGAAACAGGATATCTGCGCCAGGTGGGGCGGCGAGGAATTTCTGCTTTTTCTTCCTGAAACCAATTTGGAGGGTGGACTTACAATTTCCGAAAAGATCAGGAAAGAAATAGCTAACACTAAAATTAAATATAAAGATGTTACTTTAAAGATTACCATGACTTTTGGAGTTTGCGTTTATAACCAACTGGTCGATATTAATAAGTGCATTTTAAAGGCAGATAAAGCACTTTATAAAGGAAAACATAGCGGAAAAAATAAAGTTCTGCCAGCAAAACTATAAACAGGAAAATCATGAAAGTATTCAGCATTGCAGGATATCATCGCACTGGCAAAACCACAGTTGTGGTAGAATTAATCAAAGAACTGAAAAAACGTGGGTTTAAGGTAGTTTCCATCAAGGATATTCATGCTGAAGATTTCAGTATGGAAGACAAGAATTCCAATAGCTGGAAGCACTGGGAAGCAAGCCATGATACGGTAATTGCCAGAGGTTTGCATGAAACTTATCAGATCTGGCACAGGCAGCTTTCTCTGAATGAAATGCTGGCACACCTGGAAGCCGATTATGTTGTTGTGGAAGGCATGAGTTCTGCACCTCTTCCCCGCATAATCTGTGCAGAAACTCAAACACAATTAAATGAATTAGCGGATGGAACCGTATTTGCCATTTCCGGTATTTATGCCGATGATCATAATAACTATAAACACCTGCCAGTACTTAAATCTGTGGAAGAGGTTACGCAACTTGCCGATCTGGTAGAAAAAAGAGTATTTGAAGTTCTTCCCCTTCCCAATGCAGAATGCTGTGAGGAATGCGGATTAACGTGCCGGGAGATGGTTGCAGCCATCTTAGCTGGAGAAAGAAAAAGAGAAGATTGCAAAACAGACCGCAATACAGGTATGAAAATAAAAATTGGCGGTAAGGTAATTAAAATTGTTCCTTATGTTCAAAAAACGTTTTTAGACATTATTAAAGCCTACTTGAAGAATTTGAAAGGCTATAAAGAAAAAGAAAAGATCGAAATTGAAATTAATGAATAATATATTTTTCGCAGGCAGGAAAAAATGAGATCGAATGTTATTATCCAGAAAGAGAAATACTGCCTTACGATCGGTTTTCAACAGCAGGCT
>JACNIV010000114.1 GCA_014382915.1 Candidatus Cloacimonadota bacterium
CTTCGAGAACAGTTTGTTTTTTGGTTACTTCATCATTTCCAATTTTAACATCAAAATCAAAATCTGCACCAACCGCAAAAGGCGGATCGATATAGATAAGTTTAATTCCACCTTGTTCTTCAATTTCTTTTCGCAACGGTCCGTTTGCCAGCGAAGAAAGAATAAGTTTATTATCGCCCCAGATCAGCTTATTCGTCCAGCCTTGCAGTTGTCTGCCGCGGATGTCCATTTCGAAGAAATCAAAAGCAGCTTCTTTGTTTTTGTATGTTTCTTTGCGTGGTTCATCGATGTGCTCGATAGAATGAAAAGGAAGAACTACATTTGTAACTTCTTCCGATCTACCGTTCCAGAAAAGAAAAACATCTTCATCATCTTTTGCCAGTTTATAGAGATATTCTTTGGGAATGGTTTTGCCTTCTTTAATGCTGTTTATAACAATATCTTTTTCTTTTTCTGAAAGCAGGTTTTTATCCTGGGTCATATCGGCTCCTTTATGTAACTCGACCTGCCAGGTCGAGAATTATAGCGACCAGGCTGGTCGCATTACAAATAATATTCAGGTTTTTATCCTGGGTCATTCGAACTCCTTTTTAAACTTCCGAAGTTTCCCAAACTTCGGAAGTTTTTCCTATTTCCACAAATTTCCCAGCCCTGAAGTTTACCCGCCTTTGGCGGGAGGCTGGGCTATTTTTCAAGCCCAACCATTGAGCACGTTTTCAGCATCAAGCACAAAATATACTCAAATTTGTGCGTGATGGTTTTTTCCTGCATAGTCATTGGGCACGTTATTGTTCTCGTGCACAAGAAATCATGAATATTGTGCATGTAAAGTTACGACCTCGTCACAATTTCATATAAACGTTTATTTAAATAGAGAGTTTCTTTTCCCTCATGATGTATCTCAAGAATTTCCATATCGACCAATTTATTCAGATATTTACTGGCAGTATTTCTGGAAGCGATCTTTTGCTCTACCAGAATTTTATTTTTACAATAGATTTGAGAAAAGAGGATTTCGATTAATTCACGAGAGTAGATCTCTTTTGCTCTATTTTGAATCTCGTTTTTCACTTCGATGAAGAGTTCATAGATTGCATTCACTTTTCCTAACGTGAATAATGAAGTTCTATAAACAGCTTCCAGATTAAAAAGAATCCAATCCTGCCAATTCTGTTTTACGGTAACTTCATTTAGTAATTTATAATATTCGTTTTTAAATTCCAGAATATGTTTGGAAATGTATAAGACAGGCAGATCAATAAGATTCTTGTTTGTAAGATAAATTATATTTAAGATTCTTCCGGTTCTACCATTTCCGTCACTGAACGGATGTATTGCTTCAAATTGATAATGCAAAATAGCCATTTTTACCAAAGGGTCAATCTCATTATTTTTATGATAGAACTTTATCCAATTATCCAGTTTTTGGCTTAGAATATCCGGCTGGGGAGGAGTATAAATAATCTCGTAAGCATTTCCAATATACATTTGATTTGTGCGAACAGATTCGTTTTTTTGAGTTATTGTTCGAAAAATTTCTATGATCCAATTTAAATCGGTCTTGGATGAAGATTGAAAAGCAGACCAGAGAGCCTGTCTATAATGGAGTACTTCTTTTGTGGAGGGATCAATATTAGTATTGTTTGCTGTAAAAGCCCGGTACATTTTATCAGACGTTGTGAGGACATTCTCAATTTCGGAACTGGCTTTTGCTTCTTGCAAAACCAGGGTGTTAATCAGCATTTTCGGATTGGGAATAATTGGCAATCTACCTTTTAATTCAGCTAAGGCAGCTCTGGCTTCTTTCAATTTTTTATAAATTTCAACCGACTCATAAAATAATTCACTGGGAGGTAAGAGCGGCAGCTCATCATAGGGTTTCATTGCGCTAGCCATTTTCTACTCCTTCTATAAATCAAGACTTTTGGGTTAAGCTGAATAGTTCAACAATATCTGCAAAATTCTTTATATCTTTTTTATATTTATCCCATTCTTTTTGTTTAACATACACAGGATAGTATTTGTATTTTGTTTTATATTTATTCACATCATTACACCAAATCTTGAGACGGTTTATTTTTCTTATATCTTCAAGATCTTCTCTACCTTTTGTCTCAATCACATAAATGGTTTTATCATCTTTTTTAACAACAAAATCAGGATAATAATTACTGATATTTCCCTCTTCATTTTGATATTCAATCTTGAAATGAACACTGAGAATGTTCTTTATAAAAGAAATGATATCATTGCATTCATCCAGAAAAGCGGCAAATTCAAGTTCGAATTTGGAATCGCCCACAATCTTATTCAGAATAGATTTTTTTGGTGTCAGGTAATCCTGATTATTGTAAATAGCCGGTTTAATTTTGCGGAGTTTGATGTAGTTTTTTACTTCTGCAGAGCCTGAATCGGAAATTGTAAGTTTGGAAATGGCATCTTTGAAAGTTGAGAAAATTATCTTTTTTGGAGAAGGCTCGGAAAGGTTTCGCAGGATGTTCTTATCTTTCAAATCAACAATTTCCGTGAATAATTTAAATTTAATAAAATCTCTTACTTTTGGATAGAGAACCTCGAAGCCACTGAACAAACGGCTTTCTTTGAGAATGGCATTAGTAAAGAAAGAGACTACATTTCTAAAGTCAATATCAGTATTTGTGAAATCTATTTTATGAGAAAATTCACCATCAAGATTTGTAAATATGATCTCGCGTAGCTCTTCTTCTTTGAATTTCCAGACATTGACTTTCTTGTTATGAAATTCATTTATCTCGATTAATTCCAATTTTTTGTATTCGCGATAAATTCTGGGTGTGAGAACAGGAATGGGAATATCCAATTTCTCCAAATCTTTTTTAGCATTATCTTTGTCAGGTTCTATGATCAGAGATTGTTTTGGTTTAAATTGGCTTCCCATCGGACGGTAACCAAGCTCAACACCTTCCACTTTGATTGATTCGACAAATTCGACAAAGGCATTTGTACCGATAACAGCGAGTTCTTCAGTTACATCGAGTGGGAACATTTTTCTGAGACCTCGACCGATAGTTTGTTCCGGTAGAATTTTGCTGGAATCTGAATATGGGCGTAAACCAACAACCGTTGTTACGTTTTTTACATCCCAACCCTCACGAAGCATCAACACCGAAATAATGGCTTTAAATGGGCTATTATCAGAATCAACTTTATCAGCAGCTTTACGCAAAATTTCCAACTCTTCTTTAGATTTTTTTGAAGATGTGTTCTCTATTATTTCACCACTTTTATTTGTGTGAATAACGAGAACAGAATTTTTGAAAATCGGATAATTTTGTTCAAGATATTCAGACACTTTGTCGCTTTGTTCTGTTTTGGTCGTCATTATAAATAGAAGAGGAGTTTTGATTTTCTTGAAATGATCATACTGTTTTTTCCATTCGACAACACCGAGGTTAATATAATCTTCATAACGTTCAATAAAATCATCTGATTCTTTTTCTTTAAGTTTCGCTCGTGAAGCTACATCTGGTAGTACAAGGCTCTTTACTACATTTTGTTTAATAGCTTCAACCAAAGGATAATCGCAAATTGTTTGAACAAAAATCTCACCTTTGCGATGTTTTGGCGTGGCTGTGAAATCAACTTGCAACGATAAACCATTATTTTTTTGAAGCAAAGTATTATGAATATCTTCGATATTTTTGAACCAGGCCAGGCTTTCATCATGAATGTGATGTGCTTCATCATTGATAATGAGAATATCTTTGATCTTATCACTTCTTAATATTCTGCCTAAATCTGTTCCCTTATCTTTATCGGCATCTGGACTGGGTTTGATCCCCATAAAGAAATCTGCTACATTATCATCTTCGAAGCTTGATTCTTTATGGGAAGAAAGAAAAACTCTGTGAACATTTGTAAGAAAAAGATTTCCTGCAGGAGAGATTGCTTTTACTTCATCTTGAATGTGAACAGTTAGTTGAAAATCGGATTGCCAGTTTTTATCAGCAAATCCATCTTCAGGAATTATTGGGTCTTCTTTATAAATTTTAAGACCTTCAAAATCTTTTTTCAGACGATTCAATACAATAATATTTGGAGCAATGAGCAGAATGTTTTTTGATAGTTTTGATTCTGTTTCGTAGAGTTTATTAAAATATGACCAGGCTGTTACAAGGCTTGCAACTTTGGTTTTACCTGAACCTGTTGCCATTTTAATAACATATCTTGTCCAGTTTTCGTAAAACATGTTTCCACTAATTCTACCGGAAGAATCAAATCTCATTAAATTAAACTTGTCATGAGCTTCAACAACTTCATAAAGATAGATAATAGATTCCATTGCTTCACGTTGAGAGAAATAATACTGGAATTGGATTTCTTCATCATCGATAATATTTCTATGCTCAGTTTGAAACCAATGTTTTAAAAGCTGTTTTGAAGTTTCAGTTGCACCTTCATAATTCTTTAATCTCCAATCGAATACAGCTTCCCGAATTTTATGAACTAATGGTGGCAGCAATAGATTATAAGCAAATTCTCTAAATTCTCTACCAGAAGGTACCCATCTGGTATCGGGTGGCATAATACTATATGGATCATAATTTTTAACTTTTTCTAACATAAAATTTCCTTGGAAGATTTATTTATTAACTTCACTTTAAGTCAATAATCTTTTACTTTTTAATCTCAAATTCTAAATTAATTTCTTGTAACTTATGTATCCCCGAACTCAAGTTCGCAGATATTCAATTTAACATTATCAAAATAATCCATTTCTTTTGCCTCGTTAATAGCATTATTCTTCTATTAATTCTTTATTTTCCGGTTCTTCCAAATAATTCTGTTTTGAGACGACTTTCTTACCGCTTTTCCTTTCCAGGTCTTTACGGGCTTTTCCTGCAACATCACCACCATCTTTTGCAGCTTTTTTTAGTTTGGGAAATTCTTTAGCATTTTTATTTTTTGTTATTTCTGTTGTAGAGGCTTCACCCAGCATAGAGAAGATCAGTTCCAGGTCATTCATATGATCACGCAGGTTTTCCCGTTTTAATCCTTTCAGGTTTTTATATTCGGAAGGAGTAA
>JACNIV010000115.1 GCA_014382915.1 Candidatus Cloacimonadota bacterium
TAAAAGCATATTAAAAGAAAGGACAGGAAAATGGATAGTTTGAATATCATTGAAATAATAAAAAAAGATAAAGCTAAATTTGTACAATTACAATTTACCGATCTATATGGTATTGTAAAAAGCTTAACGATTCCGGTAAAACAGCTTCCCGATGCTTTGGAAGATGGCGTCTGGTTCGATGGTTCTTCGATCCTGGGTTTTTCCCGGATATGCGAAAGTGATATGTATCTCAAACCGGATCTGGATACTTATGCCGTAATTCCCTGGCTGCATTCGGAATACGGAAATACTGCCAGGTTCATCTGTGATGTTCATACTCCGGACGGTAAATCTTTTGAAGGTGATCCCAGATTTATCCTGAAAAAAGCGATTGCAGAAGCGAATAAAATGGGGTTTAGTTATAATACCGGACCAGAGATGGAGTTCTTCCTTTTTAAAAAAGAAAACGGACTTTCCCCGCTTCCGCACGATACTGCCGGCTATTTTGATCTGACTACAGATGAAGCTTATGATATTCGCCGTGAAATGAGCGTGGCTTTAGAAAAATTTGGCATCGAGATCGAAACCACTCATCATGAAGTGGCTATCGGTCAGCACGAGATTTCCTTTAAATACAGCGATGCGCTGAAGACGGCAGATAATGCGATCACACTTCGTTTCGTGGTGAAAGCAATTGCTCAGAAACACGGACTTCACGCCACATTTATGCCCAAACCCATTGCAGGTGTAAATGGTTCCGGAATGCACGTTCACCAAAGTTTGTTCGATATTAAAACAGGCAAAAATGCTTTCTATAAGGAAAAAGACGAGTATAAATTATCAAAGATCGCATACAATTATATTGCCGGACAATTAGCTCACATCAAAGGGATGAGTGCGGTTCTTTCTCCCACAGTGAATTCCTATAAAAGACTGGTTCCCGGTTATGAAGCTCCGGTCTATATTTGTTGGGGAAGAACTAACCGGTCTGCACTTATCAGGGTTCCCAGTTCGTTCAAGGGAAATCCCAATTCCACCAGGATGGAAATAAGAAGTGCTGATCCCAGTTGCAATATCTACCTGGCATTTGCTGTAATGCTAAAAGCCGGTCTGGAAGGTATCAGGAACAATCTATCTGCACCAAAGCCACTGGAAGAAAACCTTTATCTTTTCAATTATGAGAAGTTGAAGGAAATGGAAATCGATACGATCCCTCCAACTTTATGGCAGGCATTGCGAATGTTAAAAAAAGATAAGATAATGAAAAATGCTCTGGGAAAACATACATTTGAAAAATATCTGGAAGCAAAAACCAGAGAATGGGACGAATACAGCATTCAGGTAACTAAATGGGAATTAGATAAATATTTGGAAATATATTAGAAAGGTGAAAGATGAATTTTCAAGAGATAATTTTGAAATTACAGCACTACTGGGCAGAAAACGGATGCAACATCCTGCAACCGTATGATATGGAAATGGGAGCAGGAACTTTTCATCCTGCCACTTTTTTTGGTGCTCTGGGTAAAAAACCTACAGCAATAGCTTATGCACAACCCTGCCGCAGACCCAAAGACGGAAGGTATGGAGAAAATCCCAACCGGTATCAACATTATTATCAATTCCAGGTGATTATCAAACCTTCTCCGGATGATATACAAAACCTGTATCTGAGAAGTCTGCAGGCAATTGGCATTGAAACAGAAAAACACGATATCCGCTTTGTGGAAGATGACTGGGAATCTCCCACCCTGGGAGCAAGTGGCTTGGGCTGGGAAGTATGGCTGGATGGAATGGAAATTTCCCAGTTCACCTATTTTCAGCAGGTTGGGGGGATCGAAGTTTTTCCCATCAGTGTAGAATTGACCTATGGTTTGGAACGGCTGGCAATGTATATCCAGGATGTGGATGATTTTAAAGATCTAAAGTGGAATGATACTACAAAATATGGGGATCTGTTCTTTGATAAGGAGGTTGAGTTTTCAGAATTCAACTTCAAACTTGCAGATGTGAAATCTCTTTTTGCATCCTTCAAAGATCATGAGAAGCAGCATGGAATGTTGATCGAAAAGGGACTTGTCTATCCTGCTTATGATAACCTGCTGAAATGTTCTCACACTTTCAATCTTCTGGATGCCCGTGGTGTGATCAGCGTTACAGAGAGAGCTTCCTACATCGGCAAGATCCGCACAATGGCCAAGAAGTGTGCACTGCTATACATCGAGAAATTTGGGAAATAATCCTCGTTATTAAATAGAGCAATATGAATGTAGCTTTTTTATTTGGATCAGGGATTTCGCGTAAAGCTGGTTTCAAAAATGTGTCTGAAATAACTAATATCATATTTTCTGGTGAGGGAATTTCGAGATATACAGATTCTGAATATTATTTTGCGCCTCCATTATATAGCCATATAGGTATCAAAGAAGATGATAATGTAAAAAGAATCGTTAATTTCTTAAATATCTTAAAAAAGTATAATAATGATTATTTTAAGTCGACCAAACATGAACATGAAACCAATTATGAAGACATCTATTTCATTGTAGATCAATTAGATAATGAGATATATGGAGAATCTAAAAACGTATTTATAAGAGAATATTTAAATAAAATTGAATCCCATCATGATTTAGTGTTAAAAGCATCTCATCGTCCATTTTATTCTGATCTCAGATTTAATGAATTGATTAGTGAGACATTAACTTATCTTTCAAATATTGTTGCCAAATTATTGTATCAACCAATTGAAGATATTTCATATCTAAATATTTTTAAAGAAATTCATGATGATAAAGATTTTGAACAAATAAATTTTTTTACACTAAATCATGACATATTGTTGGAAAAATACTTTGATGAAAATGGATTAGCTTTTTATGACGGATTCGATATAAAGGACGGAGATTTTGCAATTTTTAACTCTAGCTTATTTGAAAATCAAAAAAGAGTTAATTTGATAAAACTTCATGGTTCTGTGGACTGGAAAAGATATAGAGAAGATGGCAAAGATTGGAGAGGTGATTATATAGCTAAATATGATGTTAAAATGGGTATTGATCCTAAAGATGAAAAAGGAAGAATTATACATTCTATAGAGAACAAATCAAAAATTTTAATCGGCACAGAAAATAAATTGATAGAATATAATTATGAATTGTTTTTTGATTTAATGTGTTTTTTTAAACAAAAGCTCAATGAAAGCAATTATTTAATAATATCAGGCTATGGATTCAGAGATAAGGGAATAAATGCAAAAATACTCAATTGGTTTTACAATAATGACAGTAATAAAATTATACTTATCCATAAACATGCTGTTAAGCTAAAAGAATTTGCCTCTGGAGCAGTTGGAAGTAAAATGGGTAACTGGATCCAAGAAAAAAGAATGTTCGTATTAAAAAAATGGTTTGAAGAGGTTTCATGGGAAGAAATAAAGACGTATTTGGATTAAATCAGAAAGCTTCACAAATTTACGTTTTTATCTGTGAAATCCGTGAGCTACAATAAATGAAAACCTTCGAGAAAGTTGCTCCCTTCGTTAAGAAGAATTTACATAAACTGTTCTTTGGAATTATCCTCATTGTTATCATCGATGCCGGGCAGCTCTATACTATCAAGATAATGCAGAAGGCTATCGATAGTATCGGACGGGAAGGATTTACTACAAACAGCCTGTTGTATGCTTCACTTTTCATCGTGGGAATAACAGTTCTCATCACTATACTAAGATATTTCTGGCGCATTGCTCTTATTGGCACTGCCTGGATGATCGACCGCGACCTGAGACAATTGTACTATAACCACCTGATGAAGCTTTCTGCAAATTTTTATAATAAAACTAAAACCGGTGACTTGATGGCTTATGCTACCAACGATATGAATGCCATCCGAATGCTTATTGCCTTTGGCTTTGTAGTGGGTGTGGACATCCTGGTAATAGCCATTGCTTCACTCTTTTTTATGATTGATATCAGCTTACGGCTTACGCTGTTAGCTATAATACCAACACCTTTTTTGAGCATTATTATTATCTATTTTGGTAAACGGATCCATGCCAAGTTCAGGAAAGTTCAAAAGACATTTGCAACTATGTCCGGTATAGTTCAGGAAAGCATTTCAGGAATTCGCGTGGTGAAAGCTTTTGTACAGGAAGAAGCTGAACTGGAAAAAATGTCGGAATCAGCAAGAGAATATGTAGAAGTTAACATCAGCCTGGTAAAGATAATTGCTATGTTCCATCCTGTGATGTTCCTGATCATTAATATTTGTATGGGAATTGTTCTTATATTTGGGGGTGAAGCAGCAATGCTTTACGAGATCTCAATGGGAGAATTCATAGCATTTTTCCAATACCTGGGAATGCTGGTATGGCCTATGATCGCCATCGGCTGGATAGTGAACCTGTACCAGCGCGGGACAGCTTCTCTTAAAAGATTGAATTCCATTTTGGAAGTGGAACCGGAGATCACTGATAACCAGGTCAACTCTGAGATAAAAAACCTGAAAGGAAAAGTATCTTTTAAAAATTTAAGATTTCAATATAAAGAAGATTCTCCTTTAATATTTGATGATATTTCCTTTGAAATAGAAACTGGAAAAACACTGGCAATCGTAGGACGCACCGGCTGTGGTAAAACAACCATCATAGATCTTCTTACAAGGGTTTATAATCCACCCGGGAATACAATTTTCATCGATGATAATGAATTATATAATATACCACTGGAAACTTTAAGAACAAATGTTGTCATGGTTCCGCAGGATATATTCCTGTTCTCCGATACCGTTGCCAGTAATATCAGTTTAGGAAATTATCAAGCAGATATGAAGGAGATTGAGGAAGCAGCAAAAACAGCCCAGATCTTTCATGCCATCGAAGAATTTGAAAATGGATTCGATACTGTGATCGGTGAGCGGGGTGTTACCCTTTCCGGTGGACAGAAACAACGACTGGCAATTTCCCGTGCACTACTTACCAATCCGAATATTCTCATCCTGGACGATGCGCTTTCTTCTGTTGATACAAAAACAGAAAAAAGCATCCTGCATGATCTGATAAAAATGCGAGAG
>JACNIV010000116.1 GCA_014382915.1 Candidatus Cloacimonadota bacterium
GATTTCATCAAACAGCGCAGACGCATCGAGACAGGACACCTGTGGTTAAAAAAGACACAGGATTATTCTGTGGTTTCACAGGATAAAGGTATTCTTTTCAAATTAGCTTGCCGGGAGATCAGGAAGCATCCTGCCAGATTATTTTTCCTGCTTGGAACTGCTTTCCTTGAAATATGGAGCAGGTTTTTGGGCTGGTACGATTATAAGATCATGAAGAAAAATCCCTATAAATGGGATATCGCTGCTTCTACAAAAGACCTGAATGTAGAAAAAAATAGAGAATAAAAAAGATGTTAGAACTTATTCCAAGGATATTGATTTATAAGTTTTATCGAAGTTTTGGATTTCCCAAAATAATGCCGATGAATTATACCATCAGTGCGCTTTATACCTGTAATTCACAGTGTAAAACATGTAATATCTGGAAGAAAAAAGCAGAAAATCTTACAATAGATGAATACAAAGTCATTTTAAAAAAACTAGGAAGAACACCATATTGGATAACCATCAGCGGAGGTGAGCCGTTCCTGCGCAAAGACCTGGTAGAACTCTGCAGAATTATTTATAAATATTCAAAGCCGAAGATAATTAATATTCCTACAAATGGCATACTAACCAGTAAGATTGTTGAAGATGTTATAGCCATAGCTAAGGATTGTCCTAAAACCCAGATCATCATTAATCTTTCTATCGATGGTATTGGCCAGCAGCACGACGAACTCAGGCAGGTTCCCGGAAATTATAATAAAATAATTGAAACATTTAAGAAACTTAAGGAACTCAAATATAAAAACCTTGCGGTTGGTATTCACACGGTTATTTCATGCTTCAATGTTAAGGAGTTTTCCAACATCGCCAATGAATTGATGCAACTGGGTCCTGATTCTTACATCACCGAAATTGCCGAGGAACGGAATGAACTTGCTACAATGAATTCCAATATAACTCCCGATATGATCTCTTATCGCTCTGCTATTGATTATCTTATGCACAGGATTAAAAATGGAAAATTCAATGGAATGAATAAAATAACTCAGGCTTTCAGGATTGAATATTACAATCTTGTAAAAAGGATATTAAGAGATAGGAAGCAGGTTATTCCCTGTTATTCCGGTATAGCATCTGCCCAGATTTCTCCGGATGGAGATGTATGGATTTGTTGTATAAAAGCTCAATCTCTTGGAAATCTACGTGAGAATGATTACAATTTTAAGAAGATCTGGTTTAATAAGAATATGAAAAAGGAACGATTATCAGTAAAAAACAAGGAATGTTATTGCCCTCTGGCTAATGCTTCCTACACCAATATGCTGATGGATATTCCAATTCTTATACGTGTATTTTATCGTAATTTCATAAAATGGTGGAGTTGAGGAAACATAATTTCAAGGGAAAGAGATAAAATGGATTTTAACAAAAAAAGGTACAAAAAAATTAATTATTGCGTTCAATGTGGCAGCAAATTGGAAATTAAGAACGACTACGAAAAGAAACTACGTCCGCAATGCAATAGCTGCGGTTGGACCTATTACAAAAATCCCATTCCTGCTTCGGCTTGTGTTATTTTAAATGAGAAAAATGAAGTAGTGATAATTAAGAGAAAATTTGAACCCGGAATTGGCAAATGGGCTCTTCCCAGTGGTTATATCGAGATCGATCAGGATCCCGAAGATTGTGCTGTGGAAGAAATGCAGGAAGAAACCGGCTTAATTGGTGAGATAGAAAAATCACTTGGTTATTATCCGGATTTTTCACCGATCTATGAAAAAGTTATTTCCTTCGGATTTCTGATGCGGATAACGGGAGGTGAGCTTCAGGCTGGAGATGATGCAGCCGAAGCGTGCTATGTGTCTCTGGATCAGTTGCCGTACATTGTTTTCCCATCACACAGGTATTTTATTGAAGAAGTGAAAAAATTTAAACATTTATAAACAAACAGGGACAAATAATATGGAAATAAATAAAAAATATGAACCTCAAAAGATTGAAAAAAAGTGGTATAAACACTGGATAGAAAAGGGTTATTTCACACCAAAGATCGATAAAAGTAAAAAGCCTTTTACGGTTTTGATACCTCCTCCGAATGTTACAAATATCCTGCATATGGGACATGTTCTGAACAATACTCTTCAGGACGTGATGATACGTTACAAAAGAATGACCGGAATTCCCACCTTATGGTTGCCGGGTGTTGATCATGCAGGCATCGCAACGCAGAACATGGTAGAAAAAGAACTGGCAAAAGAGGGTAAAACCCGTCATGAGATTGGCAGAGAAGAATTAATAAAACGTATTTGGAAATGGAAGGAAAATAAAGGCAGCTTGATAATTGAACAACTTAAGCAGCTCGGATGTTCCTGCGATTGGACGAAGCAACGATTCACTTTGGATGAAGGACTTTCTGAAGCAGTGAAAGAAGTGTTCATAAAATTATATGAAAAAGGATTTATCTACAAAGGAAAACGAATCATCAACTGGTGTCCACGCTGTGTTACAGCTCTTTCCAACGATGAAGTAGAACATGAAGATGAAAAGGGCTTTCTTTGGGATATTAAGTATCCTCTCAAAGATGGAAATGGTTTCGTAACAGTAGTAACAACCCGCCCCGAGACGATGCTGGGAGATACAGCGGTTGCTGTAAATCCCAAAGATAAACGCTATAAAGACCTGATCGGGAAAACCGTCATTCTTCCGTTTATCGAACGTGAAATCCCGATCATTGCAGATGAATTTGTCGATATGGAATTTGGCAGTGGCTGTGTGAAAGTAACTCCGGCACACGATCCCAACGATTATGAGATCGGACTTCGACATGATCTTGAACAGGTTATTGTTATCGATGAACACGGCGTGATGAATGAAAATGCTGGCAAAGAATTTGTGGGACTCGATAGGTTTGATGCACGTGAAAAGATCGTTCAGGAATTAAAAGAAAAAGGACTTCTGGGAAAGATAAAAACTCATGAACATGCTGTAGGTCAATGCTACCGCTGCGATACTATCATTGAGCCATATCTTTCAGATCAATGGTTTGTAAAAATGAAACCTCTGGCAGAAAGAGCAATAGAAGTTGTTAAAGAAGGAAAAGTAAAATTTCAGCCTGTCAGATGGACAAAAGTTTATTATCATTGGATGGAGAACGTTCGAGATTGGTGTATTTCCCGCCAGATCTGGTGGGGTCACAGAATTCCGGTTTACTATTGCCAGAATTGTGATGAGATATTAGTTGATAAAGAAGAACCGACAACCTGTCTCAAGTGCGGTCATAAAGAATTCAAACAAGATGAAGATGTGCTGGATACCTGGTTCTCAAGCTGGCTCTGGCCTTTCTCTACTTTTGGCTGGCCCGATGAAACCGAAGAACTCGAATATTTTCTGCCCACAAATTTGTTGGTAACAGGTCCTGATATCATCTACCTGTGGGTTGCCAGGATGATAATGGCTACGCTTGAATTCAAAGACAAAATACCTTTCGATACTGTTCTTCTACACGGGATGGTTCGCGATGAGAAAGGAATAAAAATGAGCAAATCCCTGGGGAATTCACCCGACCCGCTGGATATAATTGAGAACGTGGGAGCAGATGCACTTCGATTCAGTATTATCTTTGCCAGTCCCAAAGGACAGGACAGTTATTATTCCAACTCTATCCTGGAAACAGGACGGAATTTTACCAATAAAATATGGAACGCCTATCGCTTTATAATGATGAATGCAGAAAAGATCGAAGATCTTCCAAAAAGAGATGAGTTGAAATTGGAATTGGCGGATAAATGGATATACAGCAGGTTGAACGAAGTTATCGAAAATACACGCAAGAACTATGAATCTCTTCGTTTTAACGATGCTGCCAATATCCTGATGGATTTCATCTGGAAAGAATTCTGCAGCTGGTACCTGGAACTTTCCAAAGATAGAATTTATAATGAAGATGACAGTGAAGCTCAATTAACTGCAAAATTTATCTTATTGGATATATTGCAGAATTCGATGAGACTGCTGCAACCGATAATGCCGTTCATTGCAGAAGAAGTATGGCAGGGAATTAAACACTATTTCCCGATGGAAGAGGAAACGATAGTTCTGGCAGCTTTTCCCAATCAGGATAAATCTTTGATAAACAGAAAAATAGATAAGGATATGAAGCTTATCCAGGAAGCGATCACTGCCGTAAGAAACCTGCGTAAACAGGTTAATCTGTCTCCAGGATTGGAAATGGAAATAGCTATTAAAGTTACAGATAAAGAGCAAATTGAGTTAATAGAGAAGTACGGGAATTATTTCACGAAACTGGCAAAAGTTTCTGATATGAAGATTGGAGTAAAAGTTCCAAAACCGAAATCCAGTATTGCAGCAGTTGTTCAGAACATCGAAATATATCTTCTTTTGGAAGGTTTGATCGACATTGAGAAAGAGAAAAAGAAACTTGAAAAACAGCTTGCCAAATTGGAAAATGAATTGAAAGTTATCTCAGGTAAATTGAAGAATAAAAAATTTATGGAAAATGCTCCGGAGCATATTATAATAAAGGAAAAAGAAAAATTTGAAGAAGTAAAAACTAAGTTTGAAAAAGTTAAAGAAATTTTGTTTGGTTTGAATCGATATAAATAAACCTTGTGGAAGTTTTGAGCTTTTCCAATTTTGGAAACAGGAGGAAAGAGAAATGAAAACAAGAATTTATTTTGTATTAATCATTCTTCTTTTCATTTTATCGTGCACAAAAGAATCAACATCTCCCGATGATAGTTTAACAGCACCATCAAACCTTACTTTAGAACAGATCGATCTTGAAAGCATCCAATTAAACTGGCAGGATAACAGCTCAGCAGAAGAAGGATTTAGAATAGATAGAAAAATTGGTGAAAATGAGTGGGAAGAAAACTATCAAATCTTACCTGAAAACTCAACAACATTTATAGATTCGGAATTGATAACAATTGATAATTATTCATATCGAGTCAGAGCCTTTGCTGATGGTGAATTCTCTGAATTTACGGAAGCAAGCATATATTTCTTTTATAATGATGTAAGTTATATTATTCCTTTTTAT
>JACNIV010000117.1 GCA_014382915.1 Candidatus Cloacimonadota bacterium
TTTTCATTTTTAACAATCTCTATATACATATCCAAGAAAATGTCAAAGTGTGACGTCATCACTCGAAAAAAAATATTTTTTTTCTTTTACAGCCAAGAAATTATAATTTGTAATATCAATAAATTTCACAGTTTTGAATTCCTTTTTTCAGAAACTTAAAATCAGCCAATAGCTAAAAAAAGAGGGCATCACCATTTATATTTATGCAACTTGATTTGCTTTTAGAATGTATCTGCTATCAATAAAATTGTCATAAAAGCCGCTCATAGAGCGGCTTTTTAATATCTGGTGGGCCCAAGAGGAATCGAACCTCTGACCATCCGGTTATGAGCCGGAAGCTCTACCAACTGAGCTATAGGCCCCAAAATTCAAATTCGATTTGTAAAAACTATTTATACACATCTGATGTCAAGAATTTCCTGACAATTTAGCTGACTTTATTTAACGTTAAAGTTCTCGATAAATTTCATCAACACACTGCTGCGAGTAGGATGGCGTAGTTTGCGCAGTGCCTTATCTTCTATCTGGCGAATACGTTCACGGGTAACGCTGAAGATATTTCCTACTTCTTCCAAAGTTCTATGATAACCGTCATCTATACCGAAACGCAGGCGGATAACTCTTTCTTCACGCGGTGTAAGAGTCTGTAAAATTTCATCAACTTGTTTTTTCAGTAAAGTCCGCTCTGCCATTCTTTCAGGTGATATCGTTGCCTTATCTTCAATGAAGTCTCCCAGCAGACTGTCTTCGTCTTCATGTCCGATAGGTTTATCCAGCGATACGGGTTCTTTGGTTATTGCCAAAATGCTTTTGATCTTTTCTACTGGAAGATCCAGTTTTACAGCAATTTCTTCGGGATATGGTTCACGACCAAGTTCCTGCAAGAGTTTACGGCTGGCTCGTTTTACTTTGTTAATAGATTCGATCATATGCACCGGGATGCGGATAGTTCTTGCCTGATCGGCGATAGCTCGTGTGATAGCCTGGCGGATCCACCAGGTGGCGTAAGTGCTGAACTTGAATCCTTTGCGATAGTCATATTTTTCTACAGCCCGCATCAATCCGGTGTTCCCTTCCTGTATCAGATCCAGAAAATCCAGACCACGATTGTTGTAGCGTTTGGCAATGCTCACCACTAATCGCACATTCGCTTCTATCATTTCGTTCTTGGAACGTTCCTTCAATTTTTCACCGCGTTCTACTTCTGCCAGCAGGTCTACCATTTCGGTGGCGGTCATGCGGGTTTCCAATTCTACCCTGCGGATCTTACGACGGGCATTTTTTATCTTACGTAATGTTTCGACGAATACATTCGGTTCGACGTTGGTTTCTTCATGAACATTTTTGTAGTCTTCGGGAGATTTATTAGCTTTCCTGCCGTAGGTGCAGATCTCGTCGATGGAATATTTCCTGATCTTGGAAAGATTTTTGATGCTTTTCTGGCTCTCTTTTATCCTGTCTACTAAACTACGGATACGGTAAACCATACGTTTAAGCATTTTTTCGTTGTAGGTAAGGTGGTCGAAAATCGCCATTATTTTCTGACGTTTTTTCTCGATCACATCATGGTCTACCAGGTGACCGTATTCATCAGTGTCGCTATCATCCAGCATTTCCCCTAATTCTTCAAAAATAGCTCCCGTCCCTTTTATTACCTGTTCAAATTCGTTGATCAAGGTGGATTCCTGAGATTTATCCATCCATGTTCCGTACTCAATTTTGAAAATATGATCTATTTTAACTCTTTTTTCACGATAGCGATGCAAGAAGTTTTCCATCTCACGCAGGGTACTACCGCTTATAAAAACGAATTTATTAATATACTTTTGACCGCTTTCGATCTTCTTTGCTATCCTTATCTCACCTTCACGGTCCAGAAGCGGTACTCTTCCCATTTCGCCCAGATACATCCTTACGGGGTCATCATAATAACGTCTATTCTGAAATTTCTTGGTAGTTTTCGTTTTTTTAACAGATACTTTTTTCTTGGTTACTCTTTTCTGAGTCTCATCGATAAGTTCTATACCATTTCCTACCAGTTCCGAAATGATCTCTTCTATCTTGTCCAGGTAGATCGGGCTGTTTGGCAACACTTCATTGATCTGTTTGAAAGTTAACAGGTTATCATTTTTTTGTCCGATATCCACAAGTTTTTTAATACATTCATTATAACTAAGCATCCGCTCTCCTTAGTATAGTGTTTTCCGCACGACTTTTTTATTCAGTCCAATAATTTTCTTTTTTAATTCGTTCTTTTTCGGGAAAAGGTCCATATCTTTCGGATTAGATAATATCTGATCATTAATCTGTTTAAATTCTCTTTGATATTTTCTTAATTTCAAACCGTTAATAACATCCTCGATCTGAGCTTTGGGCGGATCAGTCATAATAAGTTCAGCAATTGTATTCTTGATCGCTTCATCTTCTATTGTTTCCAACAAACTTGGAATCTGCCCCATTTTCTCCAAATGCTCTACAACTATTTCATATATTTTTTTATACTTTTCAGATAAAAAGTAACTCGAATCTATCTCTTGTGCAACTTTTTTATAATACATTGAATCATTAAGAATATTAATAAGTAGCTCCCGTTCTTCCCCAAATTTTTCCATTGTTTGCATTTGCGGTTCTTTTTCTCTTTTTCTGCGAAGTCTTATTTTGGAAAATATAGCACTCTCCGATACTTTAAAAGTTGTAGATATTTCCTGTACAAAAAGTTCCCGGGCTATATCATCTTCCATTTCATTTAGAATCTCTATTAACTCATTCAGTTTTGTTCTTTTATCCATATTCAGAATAGTATCTTCCAGCAGAAATTCAGGCAGTGGTTGCGAATCTGTGAGAAGCTCTTGCAATTTTTCCGATCCGTTCTTTACAAGGAAGCTATCCGGGTCATCTGTTTGTGGAAGGTTTACAATTTTTACAGTATATCCGTTTTTAATAATATTAGAAGCTGCTCGCACAGCTGCTTTCCTGCCTGCTTTATCTCCATCATAAACCAGTAAAAAATTATTTGTAAACCTGCTTAATATTTTTATCTGTGAATCGGTAAGGGAAGTTCCCAGTGAAGCCACGGAATTGGTGAATCCATTTTCATAAAGCCGCAGGAAATCTGTATAACCCTCGGCAATGAGGGCCTGATCTCGGCGGGATATTTCGTTCTTAGTAATAAAAAGTCCGTAAAGTTCATTGCCTTTTGTATAGATCTCTGTGGTGGGAGAATTAACATATTTTCCACCACCCTGGTTCTCAAGCAGAACCCTCCCACCAAAAGCCAGCACTTGACCGGTGGAGGAATGGATCGGGAACATCAGTCTGTTTCTGAAAAGATCGTTATTGTTATCGGTAAAAAGACCGGTGGAAGGTAATATCTGGTCGTTGATACTGTTTTTGAGCAGATAGTTCTTCAATCCGCCATGGCTGTCCAACGCATAACCTATCTGAAATTTCTTTATTGTCTCTTCTGATATTTTACGATCCTGCAGGTATTCCAGGGTAAATTGCCCATGCTTGAAAAGATTATCCTGGTAATATGCGGCTGCAAGTCTGTATATTTTATACACCAGATCACGGCGGGATTGTTTTTCTTTGGAAACCATGGTAGTTGTGATAGTAATGCCAGCCCTTTGAGCAAGTTTTTGCAAAGCTTCCGGGAACGATATCTTCTCGTAATCCTGAACGAAAGTAAGAGCATTGCCGCCTTTTCCACAACCAAAGCACTTGAATATCTGCTTCTTTTCACTCACAACAAATGATGCTGTTTTTTCCTCGTGGAACGGGCAGCGAGCTTTATAATTGCTGCCTGCTTTTTTTAGAGGAATGTAACTGCTAACCACATCCACGATGTTATTCATTTCCAGTATTCTGTCGATATCACTTCGATCCATAGCCTATCCTTCCAGCTTGACCACTGTTACTCCGTCTCCACCTGCCTGAGGTGGAGGAGAATAAAAATCGAGGACTTTTTTATTGTTTTTCAGATACTGTCTTATCTTGCTGCGCAGAGCTCCGGTGCCTTTACCGTGCACAATGCGAACAAAGGGAAGATCGCTCATTACAGCTTTGTCTATAAAAACTTCTATTTCCGGCAAAGCTTCTTCAAAACGATAACCCAACAATTTGAGTTCAAATTTAGTTTCCCGGACAGGGAGGGTAACTTTTTTTGGTTGTGCTGTTTTAGATTTTCGGGAAGTGATTTTAAAAAGTTTATCTTTTGTGGTGGTTAAGAATATACCGTTCATATCAACTTTAATATTATTTGCAGATATCTCAATGATCTCACCTTCCATTTCCACATCTTTCACCCAGACGGTCTGTCCTGTTTTTGGTACTTTCAGAGGAATTCTTTTTTCTTCGAAAAATTCATTTTCCGTCCTGGCCAGATCCAGATTCATTTTTGTAATTTTCTTAAAGGAATTTTCCAAAAGAGTTTTGCGTTTTTCTTTATCCGTTTTCTTAATATTATCAATTTCTCTATTTAATTCTTTCTGTAATGATGTAAGGAAGTCTCGAGCTTCCCTGATTGACTGTTTTTTTATCTCTTTAGTTTCATTTTCCAGGTGTGATATCTTTTGCTGATGTTCTTCAATTTTCCTGTTAAGAAGAGCAGTTTTGAGTTGGAACTGATAATTCTGGCGGGAAAGTTCCAGTTTTTCTTCGGTCATCTTTTTTAATAAATCCGTTAATTCTACATTCTGATTTCCTGTAAGTTCTTTAGCGCGTTGGATGAGAGTTTCTTCCAAACCAAGCTGGGAAGCAACTTCGATAGCAAAACTATTTCCAGGCAAGCCAAGCTTGAACTGGTAGGTGGGAATATGTTTTTCAGGATCAAATTGCATGGCAGCATTTACACAGTTATCATGCTGCTCCGCAAAGACCTTTAATGCCGTGTAGTGTGTGGTTATAACTCCTAATACTTCTTTTCTGCCAGACGTTCTAAAATAGCCTGAGCCAGAGCAGAACCCTGTTCGGGATCGGTGGCAGCTCCAATTTCATCGATAAGTACCAGCGTATCTTTCCTACCGGTTTTAACCATTCCCTCGATA
>JACNIV010000118.1 GCA_014382915.1 Candidatus Cloacimonadota bacterium
ACAATACTCTGATTTTGAAAAACTTAATCTAAAAAGAGAACAATTAAAAATAATTTCCAGTCTATTATCCGGATTTCCAGAACAAGTTTTCTATGTTGCTGAATTAATTAAAGACATGGGTATTAAAAAGACATTAGATAATTCTTACTTAATCCGTGAGTATAACTTTGATAAAGTAATCCCAATATTAGATAAATATAAACAAAATAAAGAAACTATGGAATTTTTGCAGCTATTAGCATCTTTTGATTTCATCGGATATGATTTAATATTTGAAATTGCTGAAGAAGATTTCTATAAAGACTTGCTTCAGGAATTTATTGCAAGAGCAATTTGTGAGCATTTAGGAGCAACAAAAGAATATATTCGATTAAACGATGCAATTCGTGACTATGTTAGACGAGCAAATAAAGAGATACCGACACAGTTCGAAGATAAATTAAAGCAACATTATATAAAATTTCTTAAAAATTACAAAACTGAAGAAATTGATGTTGCTGATTTATTCTATTCTATGAAGCAAGCTCTTTTATCTGGTGAAGATATTGATCCGTCGTATTTGATTCCTTCTCACTTTTTGAAAACCATGAAAGAATTATATGACGAAAAAAAGAATTATGAAGATATAGTTAAATTAGCAGATCGGGTTTTACAAAATGAAAAAAATATGGATGAATTTATAGTTTTCCAAATTAGATATTATCTTTGTCAATCGTTAGCTAAATTAAAAGATACTAGATTTACAAAAGAGGTACAGAAAATTAAAGGTTCTGAACACAACTTTCTATTAGGTTTTTATTATAGACAATTAGGGAATAATATCAAAGCCATCGAAAGACAAAAAATGGCTTTAAAAGAAAGAAAATATTTTCCAAGAGCACAAAGAGAACTTGTCCAATTATATTTAAATTTAGAAGACTTTGATAAAGCCTTAGATTTGGCTAAAACTAATTATTGTAATAGCAAAAATAATCCTTATCATATACAAGCATATTTCAGGTGTTTAATTAATTCTGAGAAAAATTCAGAAAACTCAAAAATAATTAAAGAACTTCTACCAAACCTTGATAAAATTAAAACTGATAAAGGAAAAGAGATGTTTTTGCAAGCAAAAGCACAATATTATGCATTTTTTAAGAATGATAAGCTTAAAGCTTATCAGTATGTTGAACAAGCTATATATGATTTTCCTAATGTGCATTATACTTATTTAACAAAATTTGATATCTGTGAGCGTTTTGATGATATTCTTGGCATGAAGGATGCTATTAAATATTTAGAAGGAAAAGTAAGAAGACAAAACTTCCTTTACAATACATTATTAGGGAGAAAAGCAATTTATTACTCTAAAACTAAAGATATAAAAAAAGCTCGTGATTTATTAAAAGAAATAAAAAATTATCCCGAAAATGCACTTGAAAGATTACATACAAAAATAGAAACAATTTATAAAACTAATAGTTAAAGAAATATTAGAATTCATTATTAATTGATATGTTTTGCTCTCTAGTCCAAATTTGCAACCTGAACAAAACATTTCGGTTCAATTTACAAAATTGAACCAGCTCAAAAGAAAAAGCAAACAAATCATCCCCTTCGCGTTCTCTTCGCGATTTTCGTGGCTAAAACTTTTTCATTGACATCCACCCCTCGTAACACTTTTCTGCCATTCGTAACACGAAGGAGTTTTTATGTCGGAATTGATCAGGTTTGGTGTTTCGCTGGAAAAAGGGCTTCTGCAGAAGTTCGATAAACACATCAAAAAAGAGAATTATGCTAACCGTTCCAATGCCATTGCAGACCTCATAAGAGATAAACTCATCCGGCAGGAATGGGCAGAAGATAAAGAAGTTGCCGGTGCCATCATCATGGTTTTCGACCATCACCAGCGTGACCTGGTGAATAATCTCACCAACATCCAGCACGATTATCATAAATACATAATTTCTTCCCAGCATATTCACCTGGATCATGATAATTGTTTTGAGATAGTGGTGGTAAAAGGTAAACCAAACCAACTGGAAGAACTGGCAAATAAACTGAAAGCAGCCAAAGGTGTGAAACATGCGTCGCTCAGTTTGGCAACTACCGGCAAAGAGGTGTAACCTTGCGCAGGTTGTGTAACTTCTTGCTTTTCTTGCTTGTCCGGCGTAGCTTTAGCGTAGTCGGAACCTCCGCAAGGTTGGGAAATCTTTCCTCTCGTTCCCAAACTCAGTTTGGGAACGCAATTGCCCATGAAACTTTGTTTCATAAATGTGTATGTTAATTCACAAAAGAGTAAGTAGTATCATTACGAAAGAGGACTTTCGTAACGAGCAGAAAAATTGGAAGATGGAATCGAAGAGAGGGGTCGAGGGTGAGTTAATATGAAATCCTACCAGGAAGCTGTTCAATTCCACGGGCATAGCTGTCCCGGACTGGCAATGGGCTACCGCATGACAAACGCAGCTCTGGATCATTTTTCTTCTGAGAGAGCAGAAGACGAAGAAATGGTTGCCATCGTGGAGAATGATGCCTGCGGAACAGATGCTGTTCAATTTCTTTCCGGCTGTACTTTCGGCAAAGGAAACCTGATCTTTAAAGATTATGGAAAGATGGTTTATACATTTTATCATCGTGCTTCCGGGAAAGCAGTTCGCATCAGCAGGAAAGCCAGCTTCAGAGCAAAGCTATCCGATATGCAGATTTCCAGTGAAGAAAGAATAAATTTAATACTTACAGCTCCTGAAAAAGATATTGTTCAAATTGAAGAAATCAATATGCCGGAACCAGAGTATTCTCGCATTTTCGATACGATTTTGTGCGAGGTCTGCGGTGAATCGGTAGTTAAAAGTAAAACCCGGATACTGGATGGTAAAAATGTTTGCATTCCATGTTTTAAAAAATAGAAATGTCTTTCTGAGATCTCTTTTAACTTTGCACAGGAAGAATCTCGTGGATGAACATTCAGCTTTGCAATTCGTTTTCAGAATGAGATCCTTCCTGAGAACAACGTGCAAGATCCGTCAGGAAGACAAAATAATTAAATATTAGAATAAGGAGAGTAAAAAGTGAGTAATGAAATCACTCTTTTAGCGATCACAGCCGCCTCGATCGGTTTTTTTCACACGTTATTCGGACCGGATCATTACCTGCCGTTCATCATGATGTCCAAAGCCAGGAACTGGTCGACTCCCAAAACAATGCTGATAACTTTTTTATGTGGTGTGGGACATGTGGGAAGTTCTGTGGTTCTGGGAATTATCGGAGTTTCAGTAGGAATTGCCCTAACCAGGATCGAGTTTTTTGAATCTTTCCGGGGGAATCTGGCAGCTTGGGCTTTTATCGCTTTCGGGTTGGTCTATTTTATCTGGGGACTGCGAAAAGCGATCCGCAATAAACCGCATACACATTTGCATATTCACGAGGACGGCACATCACACGAACACGACCATGCTCACATCAAAGACCATTCACATGTGCACGAAAGCAAAGGTAAAACAATCACACCCTGGATACTTTTCACGATCTTTGTTTTAGGACCTTGCGAACCCTTAATTCCCATTTTAATGTATCCGGCAGCCAAAAATAATATGGGTGGTTTAATACTGGTCACATTAATCTTTTCAGTGGTCACTATCAGCACGATGATGGTTGTGGTCTATATTACTTCCACCGGGATAAAATTAATTCCCCTGAAAAAGATGGAAAAATATTCCCATGCTCTTGCCGGAGCGATAATTTTGTTCAGTGGCTTGGGAATTCAGTTTTTAGGACTGTAAAGAAAGCCACGAAGAACACAAAGGGAACATTAAAATCTAACACCGAAAACTGAATACCTTCCGAACGTCCAGCAACTGCCGGATTCATGCTTCTCTTAACCTTCGGAACGGTTAAATGTATAAAAAAGGAAATTGACACATTTTTTGTGTCTTAGTGACTTTGTGCATTGTTTCGACTCGTAAGTAAGCGACGAGTCGAAGCTAAAGAATAATTATGTCTCGAGTCGACATTCTTTTCGACTCGATAAAATAAAAAAAGGATAAATTAATGGATACAAAAGAAATAAAAGTGATGCAGAAGATATTGAACATTAACGATAGGATCGCAGATGAACTCAGGATTTCGCTAAAAGAAAAAGGAATTTTATATATTAACCTGATGAGTTCTCCCGGTTCGGGAAAAACTACTCTCCTGGAAAAAACCGCAGAGAAATTCGGGAAGAACATTTTTGTTATCGAAGGTGATATTCAGACCACACTCGATGCGGAAAGAGTAACAAAAGCCGGCATTCGCAGTTACCAGATAAATACCGGTCCTTTTGGTGGTGATTGCCACCTGGAGTCCGGCTGGATAAAATCTGCAATAGAAGAGATCGACCTGGAAGGAATAGATATTCTGTTCGTAGAAAATATCGGCAACCTGGTCTGCCCTGCAGAATTTGATGTAGGAGCTCATATCAACACCGTAGTTCTCAGCGTTACGGAAGGTGAAGATAAACCGCTCAAATATCCCCTTGCTTTCAGGAATTCTCAGCTTTGTATAATTTCCAAAACTGACCTTCTTCCCTACCTCGATATCAATATCGAGCAAATAAAAGAGAACATAAAGAAAGTCAACCCACAGATGGAAGTGATAGAGCTTTCTGCAAAGACGGGAGCAGGTTTTGAAGACTGGATTGAGTATTTAAAGAAGAATAAAAAATAAGCCACCCAATTTCGGATGGCTCTTTAAGCTGGGGTGGATGATGGGACTCGAACCCACAACGCCTGGAACCACAATCCAGTGCTCTACCATTGAACTACACCCACCATTAAAATAAATTCCAAATCACAAATAATAAACGATGCATTAATAAATACTAAATCTTGATTCTTCAATCTTCAATCTTAAATATTCAATTCTCAATTTAAAAATGGCACGCCAGAAGGGATTCGAACCCCTGGCCTACGGATTAGAAATCCGTTGCTCTATCCAACTGAGCTACTGGCGCACGTAACAATAATTGGTAGCGGCGCAGGGACTCGAACCCCGGACACTCGGATTATGATTCCGATGCTC